>NZ_JBAIYR010000385.1:0-2153 GCF_036763145.1 Desulfovibrio sp. 1188_IL3213
CCGCAAGAGCCTGGCCCTGTTGCTGGATGAGGCAGGCATGCGCTTTAACCTCACTCCGCTGGACGCCATGTCTCTGGAACGCCTTTTCCGAAAAAGCGATACCGTCAAGACAGAGTAGCATCTGTACCAGCGTTCCCAACGCTACAAGGTCAAGGCACTGATCCATTCTGTGGCGTTTGCCCGTGTGCGGGGCCAAAGCCGCGTTGACGGCTCCCATAAGGTAAAAGGCCACACCCACGCCAGCCAGATGCGGGCAGGGCAGGGATTCTTCGGGCAGCATGCGGGGATTGCAAAAGGCGTGGGCAGGGGGCAGCTCTTCCTGGGGCAGGTGATGGTCGGACACCACAACGGTCATGCCGATCTGCCGTGCATGACGCACGGCTTCGGTATCGGCAATGCCGCAGTCCACGGTGAGCAGTATGCGGCAACCCTGCGCGGCCAGCGCATCAATGTGCGCCACATTCAGCCCGTAGCCTTCGGTTCTGCGGTCAGGGATGTGCCAGAGAGCCTCGATGCCGTGGCTTTCCAGCACGTCCAGCACGAGGGTGGATGCGGTTATTCCGTCCACATCGTAATCGCCCCACACGGCCAGCTTTTTGCCGACCAGCAGTTCGTCTGCCAGCAGCCGGGCAGCTTCCGGCAACTGGGGCCAGTGCTGGGGCGGCGTCAGGGCGTCAAGGCGGGCGTCAAGAAACGCATTGATGGCCTGTTTACGCGAAAAGCCGCGCCTCCAGAGCACCTCCAAAAGAAGGGGCGATATGGAAAGTTCTTCTGCCCAGGAAGCGGGCAGACAAGCGGGGCCGCCTGCGGGCGGCGTGCGGAAAAGCCAGTTTTTCACGAAACCTCTGGGGCTGCCTGTCTCAGGAAGCGCTGCCGGCGTTCCGGCTTACGGCCTGCAGGGCGGTGCGTACCCCGTCCACCCTGTCGGCGGGAACAAGTTTGTTTTGGATGAGCCAAGCCAGAAATTTGAGCGAAGGCTCGTGTCTGGGGGCCAGTTCAAGGGCTTTGAGCAGGTTGTCGACGCAGCCGTTGAGATCTTTGGTTTCCAGCAGCACCCGCGCAAGGTTCATATAAAGATTTTCATCATTGGCGCTCAGCTCCAGGGCGCGCTGGTAGTATTCCAGCGATTGCCGCAGCATCTTGTTTTTGCGCAGGCTGATGCCGAAGTCGTTGAACAGGTGCTTGTGCTCCGGTTCAAAGGCGCCGTCAAGCTTGACCAGGCGTTCAAAAATGTTCTGCGCCTTGCCTGCGTCGCCACGTTCAAGATATGTGAGGCCGATGCCGAAGTTGGCGCGCACATTGTCTTCGTCAATGCCGAGAGCACGGGAATACTCAAATTCCGCGGCAAAATTCTCGCCTTTTTCGCGGCGTTCGTCTCCGTTGTCGATGGCCCGCTGCATCTCCTGCATCTTTGGGTAGACGGAGTTAAGGTAAAATTCCGGCTCCGGAGCGAACTTGGCTATAAGCTCGTCCATGGTGATCTTGCGTTTGGGGCCGCTGGGAACATAGTTGGTGTTGAGGGGCTGGCATTCGATGAACTTGCCGTGCTGCTCAATGAACCAGAAGGTTTTTTGCACAGTTTTCCGGGTCGTCGTGCCTGTGCCCACCCGGCGGACCTCCTGGGTGGAAAACACGCCGCGCACCTCGGCCTTCTGGCCCGGGGCGGCTGGCGTTTGCGCCGCAGGGCGCCTGTTTTCCTTAGTCTTTTGGCCGGACATGAAAATCCTCGTTCGTTATGTGGCGGAAGCCATGTCCGCCAGAATCTGTTTTGCCGCCAGAAGCGGATCGGGAGCGGCAATGATGGGTCTGCCCACGACAAGGTAGTCGGCCCCTGCGGCCACGGCCTGTGCTGGCGTCATGACGCGGCGCTGGTCATCGGCCACCGAGCCGGATGGCCGGATCCCGGGGCAAAGGCACATGAGGGACGGGCAGGCAGACTTGATGTCCACAACCTCATGGCCCGAACAGACCACGCCGTCCAGGCCCCAGCTCTGCGCATTGGCGGCGAGAGCGCGGGCAAAATCCGCTCAGCGAAGCAAGCGAGAAGGTTTCTAGCTTACTTCCTGGCCGGGGGAACTGCCACCAAGCGTGACGCTGCGGCGGCACCCTCGGCCGGGTTTGGATATGGCTGGTTTCTGGGCACGAAGCTCTTC
>NZ_JBAIYR010000386.1:0-2148 GCF_036763145.1 Desulfovibrio sp. 1188_IL3213
TCGACATATGAAGCACCGCCGCCACGACACCGCCCTCTGGTTGCTGCCGCACGCGCCAGTACGGGTCCGAGCAGGCCGGACAGACCCAAGCAAGACAGAGCTGGCCCGGCCAGAGCCAAACGAGGCAGACAACCCACGGGGCAAGACTGCGAAGATGCACAGCCGCAGACCAAACAGCGTTTCCACACGCTCGGGGCCAAGCGGCAGCAGGCCCCTGCGCACCCTCGGCCCAATAGAGCAGTTAACGAATGAAATGAGTTAACTGCTCTGCAAGGATTTTCTTGAAAATCCTTGCCACGAAATGCGAAAAGGCAGGCTTTTGCCTGCCGTAATCGAGCATTTCAAGTGTTAAATGCTCTAGACGTCAGAGCAATGTTGATCAGACATTGCTCTTTTTTTGTTCGTGTTTTCTGGCCACACTCCGCTTTTTTCATCCGCTGCGCCGGGTATTTTTACCGCGCCTCATAAATATGCCAAGCAATATGCGATATCCTGTTTGCATGCCTCTAACATTTGTCTAGAAAAAAATTGCTGATAACGATTTGAATTACATATCTTTGTCAGTTTGACACCGAAGTTTTTATTACGGTATATTGCCCCATCAAGAAAAGGCATCCCCCAACGAGACGGACTGGTCAGGAGCGCAAGGCGCTTTCGCCGTCACTGGAGAGTCTCCGGGGTCAGGGCCACGGGCGTGGTCCGCCCGGCATCCGCCGGACAGCCTCGAACTGTAACCAAGGAATGATCATGAAGTATTCACGCTGGCCTTCCATGCTGGCGGTTGCGGTCGCATGTATGCTATTGGCCGCCCCCATGAAAGCCGACGCGGCTTCTGCAAGCGCTCCTTCCGCCGAACTCTCTTCAAACGCACCCGCCGCCTCCAAAGCTGCAAAAAAATCAGCTGAAGCGCGCCAGACCAAGTCTGAAAAAAACAAAAAAGCTGCTTCAGGCAGTCAATCAGGCAAAACAGCCAAGTCCAGCAAGGCGTCCAAGAACGCCAAAAGCGGCAAGGCGGCAAAATCTTCCAAAAGCAAGGCCGTTTCCGAGCAAAGCGTTGACAGCCGCGATATATGGCTCAAACGCGCCCAACAGAGCGAAGTGTTCACCGGTAAAGCATCGTGGTACGGCCGTGACTTTCACGGCGGCGCCACTGCCAGCGGTCTGAACTACGACATGTATACCTTCACCGCCGCCCATCGCACTCTGCCTATGGGAACCGTCGTCCGCGTGACCGACCAGGAAAACGGCAAGAGCGTCATGGTTTGCGTGACTGACCGAGGCCCCTTTGTGCGCGGCCGCATCATTGACCTTTCTTTTGCCGCTGCCCAGCAGTTGGACCTTGGCAAGCGCGGCGTAGGCAAGGTGGAACTTGAGGTGGTCAGCGACGAAAGCGGCACCCCCCTTCAGGCCGACCAGGCATATTACGTGCGCTACAATGCCGCTATGGGCGACGAGCGCATCGGCCCCTTCCGCGCTTTTGCGGACGCGGCCGCCATGCACGAGGCACTGCGTCAGGCGCATCCCGAAGCGGAAGTTGTACTGGACCATTCCCGCTAGAGCAGTTTACGAATGAAATGAGTTGACTGCTCTGCAAGGATTTTCAGGAAAATCCTTGCCACGAAATGCAGGCAAGCTTTTGCCTGCCGTAAGTGAGCATTTCAAGTGTTAAAGCTCTAGCTGCCCGCTCCAGTAACGTGACACACGCAAGGCCGATTTTTCGGCACTCTTTTCAGTCGCTCGGCGCGCCTGCATAAAAGCATGCGCCTGCGGCACAGATCAGCACGG
This sequence comes from Desulfovibrio sp. 1188_IL3213, assembly GCF_036763145.1. Classification (NCBI taxonomy): domain Bacteria; kingdom Pseudomonadati; phylum Thermodesulfobacteriota; class Desulfovibrionia; order Desulfovibrionales; family Desulfovibrionaceae; genus Desulfovibrio; species Desulfovibrio sp. 1188_IL3213. The sequence continues at coordinate 1,786 of NZ_JBAIYR010000386.1, forward strand.
CCTTGTCATGGCCGCAATACTTCAGGCCACGGCCCGCGCCACACGGGTTCGCCCAGGTCGCAAGCAATCAGCCCCCGATCCCTGCCGACAAGCACAGGACCGGGGGCTGCTTCACACCCGGCTCGGGCCAGGGCAGTTTGGCGCTGATAGCGTTGATAGATGGATACTCCTGCCATGCCAAGACACGCACAAATCCTTTACCGCCAACACCGGAGCGGCCACTTCGGACAATGGGCTGCGCCCAGTCATTTCCCCCGGCCCGGAGCAGGCTCAACCTGCATCAGCGAATAGCCGTTTTCAGCGGGCATGGCGCGGTAAAAAGCCACGGGGCTATAGCTGGCCCCCATGCGCTCGCGCAGGTCA
>NZ_JBAIYR010000387.1:0-2143 GCF_036763145.1 Desulfovibrio sp. 1188_IL3213
TCATTTGCTTGAATCTGTTCGGCAAGGATTCTCTGGAAGAACTTCTGAATCCGCGAAGACGAAAAACTATAAACACCTATAGTTATAGCCTGTTAGCTATGGGTGCTTAACCGGACAACATTGAAAACACGCAAGCGTGTTCCAAGACAGCATGGTTTTACTCGCAGTTTGCGTGCGCTGCTGTGCCATGCATTCCTGAAGAATGTCCGTTGTGTGCAGATACGGCATTGGGAGTGGGGGCACTCAATGCGAAAATGCTCTGGAAAAAGGCGGGGAGGGGTGGGGTGAGGAAAATAGAAATGGCCGGAGACAGGCTCCGGCCATAAGGTGCAGGGGCGCGGCGGGCGGCCGCCCCGTGCGTTTGCCGTGGTGGCAGCACTGCTTCCACCACGGCTGTTTTTTTACACCTGACCGCTTGCGCGGCATGGTTGCGCCCGCTGCAAGCGCTTCACGATGAACATGCTCCAGGCATTTCAGCCGTCGACTTTTCTGCTGATGAAGCAGCCGCCCCTGCGCAGCGCATATCAGGGCTGCGTGGCTGACGGAGGCGTGTTTTGCGCCGCCGACCGTCCCCGCAAGGTGAATATGTTCTAAAGCAGTTAACGAATGAAATGCTCTAGTAGCGGTAGTGATCCGACTTGTAGGGGCCGTTCACATCAACGCCGATATAGTCGGCCTGTTCCTTGGAAAGCTTGGTCAGCTTGGCTCCGAGGCGGCCAAGGTGCAGGCGGGCCACTTCTTCGTCCAGTTCCTTGGGCAGGGTGTAGACCTTGTTTTCCAGCTTTTCAGTGGCCAGCTTGATCTGGGCCAGAGTCTGGTTGGTAAAGCTGTTGGACATGACAAAGCTGGCATGCCCGGTGGCGCAACCGAGGTTTACCAGGCGGCCTTCGGCCAGCACGATGATGCTGCGGCCGGACTTGAGGGTCCACTTGTCCACCTGCGGCTTGATGTTCAGGCGGGTGATGCCGGGCGTGTTTTCCAGATAGGTCATTTCGATTTCGTTGTCGAAGTGGCCGATATTGCACACGATGGCTTCGTCCTTCATGCCTTCCATATGCTTGCCGCTGATGACGTGGTAGTTGCCCGTGCAGGTCACATAAATGTCGCCGTAGGGCAGGGCGTCTTCAACGGTGGTGACTTCGTAGCCTTCCATGGCGGCCTGGAGCGCGCAGATGGGATCGATTTCGGTCACCAGAACGCGCGCGCCGAGGCCGCGCATGGACTGGGCGCAGCCCTTGCCCACATCGCCGTAGCCGATGACCACAACAACCTTGCCGGCGATCATGACGTCAGTGGCGCGCTTGATGCCGTCCGCCAGCGATTCGCGGCAGCCGTACAGGTTGTCGAACTTGGATTTGGTCACCGCGTCATTGACGTTGATGGCCGGGAAAAGCAGCTTGCCCGCGGCCTCAAGCTGATAGAGGCGGTGGACGCCGGTGGTGGTTTCTTCCGACACGCCCTTCATGCCTGCGGCAACCTTGTGCCAGTGCTGCGGGTCTTCTTTGAGGCGCAGCTTGAGGCGGTCAAGGATGCACTGGAGTTCCTTGTTGTCGGTTTTTTCGTCAAGGACGGAAGGATTGTTTTCAGCTTCCACTCCCTTGTGGATGAGCAGGGTGGCGTCGCCGCCGTCGTCCACAATGAGGTCGGGACCGGAGCCGTCGGGCCAGGTGAGGGCCATTTCAGTGCACCACCAGTAGTCTTCAAGGGTTTCGCCCTTCCAGGCAAAAACCTTGGCCATGCCCAGGTCGGCAATGGCGGCGGCGGCGTGGTCCTGCGTGGAAAAAATATTGCATGAAGCCCAGCGCAGGTCGGCGCCCAGGGCATGCAGGGTCTGAATGAGCATGGCCGTCTGGATGGTCATGTGCAGCGAGCCGGTAATTTTGAGTCCCTTGAGGGGCTTGCTGGAGCCGTATTTTTTGATGCACTCCATAAGGCCGGGTACTTCCCGTTCGGAAAGCTGCATTTCTTTTTTGCCGAAGTCGGCCAGAGCCATATCCGCAACTTTGTTCGCCAGGCTCAGATCAAGAGCTTTGGTCATGTGTTTCTCCTATCCTTTGACATGGTATGTTTGTTTGCGTTGTGCCGGGTGCGTGCCGGGCTTTGCGGCGTCGGGCCGCCCGGCCGGCGCTTCTGTTGTGCTGCC
>NZ_JBAIYR010000388.1:0-2123 GCF_036763145.1 Desulfovibrio sp. 1188_IL3213
GCGGATCGTAGCCCTGCATGAAGGGCTGGCCCTTGTGGCTGAGCAGGCGCGCGCCTTCGCCGCGCATGGCCTCGGTGATGAGCGAGCGGCGGTTGCTGCGCTCTTCATAAAGGGCCGTGGGGTGAAACTGCATGAATTCCAGATTTGCCAGATCCACGCCAGCGCGAAAGGCCATGGAAACGCCCGTACCCACGCAGCCTGGAGCATTGGTGGAATGCAGAAAAACCTGCCCCACGCCGCCTGTGGCAAGCACTGTCCAGTCTGCGAGGATGGTTTCCGGTTCGCCGCTTTCCTCGTTAAGAACATACGCGCCCATGCAGCGGTTGTTGATCTCGTATCGGTATTGCGAGGTTTTGGCGTGGTGGCGGCTTGTAAGAAGGTCAATGGCGGCGCGGTGGTGCAGTCGGGTGATGCGCGGATGGGCCATGATCTGGGCCGTAAGGCCTTCCATAATGGCCCTGCCCGAATAGTCGCGGCAATGCAGGATGCGCGGGGTGGAGTGTCCGCCCTCGCGGGTAAGGTTGAAACTGCCGTCCTCATTGCGGTCAAAGGGAACCCCGGCGCGCTTGATGAGCATGTCGTCAACGCAGGAAGGCCCCTGTCGGCAGAGAAAGCGCACGGCCTTGCGGTAGTTGTAATTGTGTCCCGCTACAAGGATGTCCTTTTCCAAGGCAACGGCATCATCGTTATTTCGTGCTCCGGCGGTTTCTGCCCCGCCGTTTCTGGCGGGATCGGCACGGTAGATGATGCCCCCCTGGGCCAGCTCGGAATTGCCGTCCAGCAACTGGCTTCCGGCGTTGATAAGAAGCACTTCATGCCCGGCATCGGCCAGCGTAAGAGCGGCGGTGCATCCGGCAATGCCCGAACCAATAATTAATACGGGCACATGACGGCGACTGACATTCACAGCACAAACCTCATTGGCCGCATACTTCAAGCATGCGGGTTAGCGAGAGACGGGCGGGGGGGCAGAGTTCCTCCTCGATCGCCAGAGGGGTGGCTTTTTGGGCGCAAATTGCATCAAGAACAGTCCAGAGCTTTTTTTCCGTCACTTTGGCCATGTTGCCGCAAATGGCGTGCCCCAGAGGGATGATGCGGCACTGGCCCGCATGGCGGGCTGCAAGGCGGTGGACAAGATTGTTCTCGGTTCCCACGATAAGGGTGGAACCCGGAGCTTCCGCGGCCACGCGGGCCGCGTCTTTGATAAGGTAGGATGTGGAGCCCGCGCCATCGCAAACGGCGATGACGTCTTCGCGGCATTCGGGATGGGCAATGACGCGGCAGCCCGGGTGCGCGGCGCGCATTTCGCGCACATCATCAGGGTCAAAACGGGCATGGATGGCGCAGCAGCCGGGCCAGAGCAGCAGTTTTCTGTCCAGAGCCTGGGTTTCCGGTTCCACCAGCCCCTTTGATCCTATGCGCAGCACATGCCTTTGGTGCGGGGCGATGCCCAGGGCCGTTGCCGTATTGTTGCCCAAATGCATGTCGGGCAAAAACAGCACGCCGTCACCCTGCTTCATGGCCCATTGCAGCATGATGCCCGCGTTGGCGGACGTGCATACGGCCCCGCCGTATGCGCCCACCACGGCCTTGAGGGCCAGGTCGGTGTTGACGTAGGCCAGGGGAATGACCTTGCGGCCCAGGGCGTAAAGCTGTTCCAGCACCTTGCGGGCCAGGGGGGCGGGGGTCATGCGCGACATGAGACAGTCCGCGTCCATGCTCGGCAGATAGACCGCCTGACCCGGTTTTGCCAGCAAGGCGGCGGATTCACCCATAAAATAGACGCCGCAGAAAACGATATGGTCAGCGTTGACCTGGGGTACGCGGCGGGCCAGCTCCAGCGAGTCGCCCGTGATGTCGCAGTGCTGCACCACGGCATCGTTCTGATAGTGATGCCCCATGATGCAGAGCCTGTCGCCAAGCTGGCGCTTGATAGCCTGAATACCGGCACTGATGTCTTGCATTGTCTTGTCCCTGTGCTGAAAGTGGCAGCCCCGCGCGGCATCAGGCCGACAGCAGGGTCATGCTGAAGTCCGCCGCCACGGCGGAATGGGTAAGCCGTCCCACGGAGATGAAGTCCGGCCTGCGGGGGGCCGTAAGGGCCAGTTCGCGCAGGTTTTCCA
>NZ_JBAIYR010000389.1:0-2119 GCF_036763145.1 Desulfovibrio sp. 1188_IL3213
TGTCCCAGGCGCGCACAAGCCCACCGGCATGCATGGCTTCGTCAAGTTCCGGGTCGATCCGGGGCAGTTCGCGCATCCACGCCACCACGAGTTCGGCCAGTTGCACCACCCGTTCGCGCGATTCCAGCAGAATCCAGCGCAGATTCTGCGTATTTTTTGCCGTGGGCGCAAAGCGGACCGCCTCGAGCAGGTCTATCAGGTCCTCGCGAGGAATGGTTTTATCCTTGAAATTGCGCACGGAACGGCGCGAAAAAGCAAGTTCGTCGGCCTGACGTGGCGTGGGCATGTCCTGCGCGCTGAGAGGGCGGCAGTCTTCACGTTCAAGGCCGGGAGCCGTACAGGCCAGCGTGGGGCAGAAGGCCATGCACTGGCCGCAGCTGAGACAATACACGGCCTTGTGCTTGTCCAGAACAGGGTAGGAACCCGGTTCGGCGTCAATAATATGCACGGGGCAGACAAGGGCGCAGATGCCGTCCTTGCGGCACAGCTCATGATCAACAGTAAATACGTTCATATATGCTCCGATTCTTTTCCGGCGGGCGGCTCTGCCCTGTCTGCGGCGTCACTGCCTGGGCCGGGTCATAAAAAACTGTTTGACGAGTGCGGATCAACCTTGAGAGTGTACATTCTCAAAATTTGCGGCGCGGATGCTTGCAAGACGGATCACCCGCCCGGGGCATCCACGCAGCCGCAAGGCATGATGCTGCTTGGCGCCTAGATCAGATTAACTTTGAGAATATACATTCTCAAAGTTTAAGGCACACTCACTTCGGCGTTTAACCGCGCAGATAAACTGCGCTTACGCCTCCGTAGCGAACGTCTGCTCACGCAGCCGTCCGAGCAATTTCAAAGTGAAATTGCTCTAACGCAGCGCAAAGGAGGTCCCTTTTTGTCAAAGGAACCTCCCACAAAAAAACGGACGGCCAGACGCGAGCCTACATGCCGAGCTGGCTGAGCATGTCGTCAATAGCGCCCTGCGATACGCCGTTGTTGTCCGGCCCTTTAAGTTTTTCAGCCTTGCGCTGCCGACGGAATTCCTCCACGGCTTGCCGGGCCTCATCCTGAAGGGCAACGGCGTCTTTTTGCGGATCTTTTTCCGCGCCTTCCATAATAAGGCCCGAAGAAAGATACAGCTCCACCACGGTATTTTCGATCTTGTTCAGCGTGGTGACTACCCGCTTGATCCGCTGGCCGGTGATGTCCTGAAAACTCAGCGTGGTGAGCACGCTTGTGAGGTCGTCGCCCATTTGCCGGTTGTTGGCCTCAAGCAGGGCGATCTGTGTGGAAGACGCCGTGCCCTCGCGTACATGCGCCAGCAGTTCAGCATTTTGTTCCTGCATGTCCAGGTGGCGCTCCACAATTTCCATAATGGACATGGTGGCGCTTTCCGTGGCTTTGAGCACCTCGCCAAGCTGATCCGTGGCTTCATGAAAGAGCGCATCCGTGCCGGATTCAGCCGGCGGCTTGCTGTCGGAAGCCGTGGATATCTGCTGATAGATATCCTTGAGTCCCTGGCGCATGTCCGTGCTCAGTTGCCTGTACACGGCGGGCTCGGCCTTTTTCTCGCTCATGCATGCACCTTTACGCCGTTACCGGCGCTGTTGAAAAAGACAATGACAAACCGCCGCGCCGTAGGACGGCGCGGCGGCGGACCGATCTTACTTGTTGGTCTTCAGGAAGGTCTTTGCCCGGGCAGCCTCGGGCGAATTGGGATACTTCTTGATCAGTTCTTCCATCCGCGCCTTGGCCGCCGCGCTCTGGTTCAGCTTGCTGAAGCTGATGCCCTGCTTGAGATACGCGCCGGGGGCGCTGGAAGACTTGGGGTATTCCTTGATCACCTTGTCATAGGAAAGTGCCGCATCCGCAAACTGGTTGCGCTGGAAGTAGCACTCCGCAAGGTAGAACTGGGCTTCAGAGGCCAGATTGTGGCCCTTGTAGTTTTTCAGAAAGTCGGTGAACGAGCGCTGAGCCTCGTCATATTTACGGGCATTATAGGCATTGACGCCCGCGTCAAAAAGGGCCAGCGAGATGTCCTTTTGCGGCACCTGCACCTGAGCCTGCGGCTGGGGCGAAGGCTGGCCCCAGGTGCTGCCGTCGGGAGCCTGGACCGGAACCTGCG
>NZ_JBAIYR010000390.1:0-2113 GCF_036763145.1 Desulfovibrio sp. 1188_IL3213
ATCGAACAGCTCGCGGCGTATGGTCTTCTGGCTGAAGTCCATGTCGGCGTTAACTTTGGCGATGACGCGGCCGGGGCCGAAAAGGGGCTGGAGCATTTCCTCGATGCGGCGCTCAAGATTGCGCTGCCCGGTCTGGCGGTATTCCATCTGCGTGGTGGTAATGCCCGCCAGGCTGTCTTCTTCCGGCTGGGACAGCACCTTGGAACCGTGACAGCGTCATGCAGCACGCGCACCAAAAGCCTGGCATTGACAAACTGGTTGGGGTACAGCGCTTCGTCCCTGTTGGGAAAAACCGCCTTGAGGCGCACCGTGCCCGTGGCGCTGTCTATCTGATTGTCCATCGAAATCAGGCGTCCCGTACCCAGCAGGCGCTTCTGCTCCCTGTCCCACGCCTGAACCACCAGCGGCTGCGGGTCGCTCTGTTCCTCAGCACGGCGCAGGGCCTGCACAACCAGCGGGACCTGGCTCTCGGGCAGGGTAAAAATCACGTCGCACGGGCTTGTCTCGGTAATGCGGACAAGGCCGCCGGAATCCGAGCTTTTGATCATGTTGCCTTCGTCCACATTGCGCAGACCAAGGCGACCGCTGATGGGCGCGGTAATACGGCTGTACTCCAGTTGCAGACGCGCGGAATCCACGGCGGCCTGATCGGCCTCAACCGTGCCTTCGTACTGGCGCACCAGCGCGCGCTGCGTTTCGTACTGCTGTGCGGCAATAAAGTTGCCCTGAGCCAGCTTGATATAGCGGGAAAGATCTTTGCGCGCGTTTTCAAGCTGGGCCTTGTCTCTGGCGAGGTTGCCCAGAGCCTGATCAAGACTGGCCTGAAATGGACGCGGATCAATTTCGGCCAGCAGGTCTCCGGCCTTCACGCGGCGACCTTCGGCAAAATGCAGGCGCAGCAGCTGGCCGTCCACCCGGCTGGTAACAAGCACATCGCCAGAAGGCAGCACTGTGCCAAGACCATTGAGAAAATGCGGCACATTCTGGGCCAGGGCGGCAGCCACGCGCACCGGGGGCGTATCCATGCCCATGTCCGGGCGTCCCGCTCCCCTGCCCATCAGTTTCCAGCCTCCGGCAACAGCCAAAAGGACCAGGATCAGGACAAGGGCCTTGCGGCGTCCTGAAAACAGGCCGGAAACAGGCTTATTTTGAGTAGCGGGCATTATACATCTTCTCCTTGGACTGCCGGGGGAAAAACAAGACTGAAAACGGTGCTTCCGTCCGCATCTGCGGGAAGAGATGCAAGCTCAAGCCGCCAGCCCAGGCGTTCGCAGGCCCGATGGGCCAGGGAAAGTCCCAGGCCGCTGCCCGCCCCTTCCCGGGCGACTTGCTGACCGTTCTTACAGGAGCGGCTGACGCCGCGCGAAAAAATATCCACATGGCGAACAATGCGGCCCTTGTTGCCCACCAGCATTCTGCCAGGCTCAAGCAATACAAAAGCGCGCCCATTTTCGGCGTACTGGCGGGCATTGTCCAGCAAATTCTTGAATATGACGCCTATCAGCTCTTTTTGCCCGCATACCGGAACAGGGGCTGACAGGGCCACAGCAAGAGCGACCCTGGCAGGGCCAAAGGAGCGCGGGCCGGACGGAGTTTCTGACGCAGATCTGGCCCAGGCCGTTCCGGGCAAAGCGTTTTCGTCAAGCAGGGCCAGCAGGGCGGGCAGGCAGTCTGCCCTCTGGCGGGAAGCCAGGTGCGGAAGCTTCACCGGGTGCGCAAGCCCTTCGCGTGCCATTCCATCTATGATATCCCGCAAAATCAGCGAACAGTCCAGCACAGAAGCCTGTATTTCTCCGGGCCTGCGGGCCAGCAGAAGAAGCGTGCGCACGGTGCGGCTCATGCCGGATGTGGTGCGCAGAAGACGCCCCACAACAGGAACAAGCTCCTGCGCCTGCGGCACGGTCTCGGCCAGATTCTGCAAGCGTGCCTCAAGAACCTCAAGCCCGCCCTGCATGACCGTCAGCGGCGTGCGCAGCTCATGGCTCACGTCGCCGGTAAAATGACTCTCGCGCTGCACGAAACGGTATAGTGCCTCTTCACGGGCGGCAATGGCGCGGGCGAGAACGCCCACTTCGTCGTCCATATCCGTCATGGGAACAGGCGCGGGCATCGC
>NZ_JBAIYR010000391.1:0-2111 GCF_036763145.1 Desulfovibrio sp. 1188_IL3213
AAGTCTGTGGCTCCCGCCTGATACGCCGCGCGCAGTACCCGCTGATCTTCGATGCCGGGATCATTGAGGGCGATATTGTCGCGTATGGTCCCGTAAAAAAGGGTTATGTCCTGGGGCAGGTAGCCTATGCGGCCACGCAGGTTGGCGGCGTCCATCTGCCGCAGGTCGACGCCGCCGAACCGCACTGCCCCGTCCTGAGGCGTGTAAAGCCCCATCATAAGGCGGCCTATGGTGGACTTGCCCGATCCCATGCGCCCGATGATCGCCACTTTTTCGTGGGGGCGGATGGTAAAGCTGACGTCCGACAGGGAATTGTGCTTTGCCCCCGGGTAGCTGAAGCTTACGTGACTGAAGGTAAAGGCGGGCTGAAGCAGGCCAAAGTCCGTCTTGTCGTTCTCGACCGGGTCTTCGATGGGCAGTTCCATGATGGTGTTCAGCGCCGCAAGGGCCATGCGCGACTGGTGCAGTCGCGAGATCATGCCCGCCATCTGCATGAGCGGGGCCATGGCCCGCCCGGCCAGTATGTTGCAGGCAATAAGGCCGCCCATAGTCATCGCGCCGTCCATGATGCGGTATACGCCCCATACGATGACCCCCACCGACACAAGCTGGCTGAGCCCGCTCGAAATGCTGAGCGTCAACGTGGCATAGCGGCGGGAGATGCGCGAAGTTTCCGCCGAGGCATCGCAGATCTGTTCCCACAGATAGAGCAGGCGGCTTTCCGCCCGGCTGGTCTTTACGGTTTCAAGCCCGTGCACGATTTCGATCAACAGTGCGTTTTTCTGCATGTTCAGCAGGTAGCTGGTGGCGGCATGACGGCGCGCGCCCAGTTGCAGCAGAAGGCCCAGGCCTACCATGAGCGGCACGGCAGCCAGCGGCACGCCCACAACGGGGCCGCCGATAAGAAATATGAGGGCGAGAAAGATGATGAGAAAGGGCAGGTCGGCCAGAACCACCAGGCTGCCGGAACTGAAAAAATCCCGTAATGATTCAAAACCGCTAAAATTGTTTACCAGCGCACCTGTGGAGTCGGGTTTTGCGTCCATGCGCAGGTTGAGCACCTTTTCCATAAGCTTGCTGGACAGCACCACGTCTGCGTTGCGTCCGGCCAGGTCCACAAAATAGCCGCGCACGTTGCGCAGGATGAAGTCCACCATATAGGCCAGCAACACGCCTGATGCCAGCACCCACAAGGTTTCTTCGGCCTGGTTGGGGACAACGCGGTCATAAACATTCATGGCAAAGAGCGAACCCGCGATGCCAAGAAAATTGATAATGACAGTGGCAATGATGACATGCTTGTACAGCGGCATGTAGTGGGCGATGACATCCCAGAACCAGCGCTTGGTGACGGGCAGGGCTATGCGGGCGCGGGCGTCCAGTTTTTTTGCAAGACTGCCGAAAACCGCATAGCCGGTGTACTGGTCTTCCAGTTCCCGGCGGCTTACGGTTTTGGGTTGGTCGCCCTCTTCGGGAAAAATCACTTCCGCAGTGTCTGCTTTGGCATTTTGCTGCAGCAGGACGCAGCTCTGCTCGTTTTTGAGCAGCAGAATACAGGGGAGCACAAGGGGAGAGATGCTGTTGAGATTTTTGCGACGCACAATGCGTGCGTCAAGGCCGTAGCGCTTGGCTGAACGCAGGCAGGCCGAGGGCGAATCTGAGCTCGGGCCGCCGCGTATGCCGCTGAGCAACAGAGGAAGCGACACCGGCTTGCCCATGATGCGCAGCAGGGCGCGCAACGAATGGGCAAAGGACGGCGTGTGATCCGCATTTTCGGGTATGCTGTCTGACACGGCTTTCGGGTCCGCGTCAGCCGCAAATTCTTGCTCTTGCCTCATGCCTGCCCTTCGCAGGACATCCATTTCTCTCTACCTGATGATAGGAAATAGTATATAGAAAATGCAAGGAGAAAGTATGATTATTGCCTCATTTTTATCAAATATCATATGAGGCTGTTCTGCTCTTCCGGCGGTGGGCTGTGGGCGGGCTGTTTTTCGCCCCGCAGGGCGAAAAGGCTGTCCGCCAGCTTGCGGTGGGCAGCGGGCATTGCCAGGTTTTCCAGTTCTTCGGGGGTTGCCCACCGGCATTGGGTGGCGGCGGTAAGTTGCGGC
>NZ_JBAIYR010000392.1:0-2079 GCF_036763145.1 Desulfovibrio sp. 1188_IL3213
ATAAAATGCTGCCCGGCCCTGCGGTGCGGGCTTTCAGATGAAAAAACGCACCAGCGCCGGAACGTGCCGCCCCCGCCCCGCTGTAGCAGAAACGCGACGGGCGCGGCTCGTGGCGGACAGACCGCCACGGCTAGATTTCCATAATTTCCTTTTCTTTGCCGGCGCAGCGCTTGTCCACTTCAGCGACGTATTTGTCGGTAAGCTTCTGCACATCGTCAGTGGCGCGTTTTTGTTCGTCTTCGGTAATGGTCTTTTCTTTTTCCAGCTTTTTCAGGCTGTCATTGGCGTCGCGGCGCACGTTGCGCACAGCCACCTTGGCCTCTTCGCTGTATTTGCGCGCAACCTTGCCCAGTTCTTTGCGGCGCTCTTCGGTGAGGGGGGGCATGACAATGCGGATGAGCTTGCCGTCGTTGACGGGCGTAAGACCAAGGTCGGACTTGAGGATGGCTTTTTCGATCAGGGCAATGCCGCCCTTGTCCCAGGGCTGGATGGTCAGGGTGCGGCTGTCGGGCACAGCGATGGAGGCCATCTGGCTGATGGGCGTGGGCGTGCCGTAGTAGTCGGCCTTTATGCCGTCCACAAGGGCTGTGGTGGCGCGGCCGGTGCGCAGTTTGGCAAAGTCGCGGTCAAGAGCGGCAAGGGCTTTTTCCATGCGGTCTTCGGCATCAAGAAGGATGCTGTCGATATCCATAAATTATTCTCCTTGGGGCTGCGGCCTGCGGCCTGTTCCTTTGGGGATGGCGCTGCGCCTCCCTTTGCAAAAAAATCCGGGACGGTCTGATGTTGAAAAATCCAGACCGCCCGGCGCGGTTGTAAATTTCAAGCCTGTATGCGCTTGCCGAAACCTGGGCGTTGTTTCGGGCAGAATCGTGCCTGACCGGAAAGCCGGATTTTTCCGCCGTGGCATCACAAGCTCATGTGCGCCTGATCAGCAGTTGCGCACGATGGTTCCCACCGGTTCACCCATGACGGCACGCTGGATGTCGCCGCCGAACATGCGGCAGACAATGATAGGCACATTGTTGTCGCGCACCAGGGCAAAGGCCGTGGCATCCATGACGCCCAGGTGGCGGGCCAGGGTTTCATCGTAGCTTATGGTGTCAAACTTGACGGCATCGCTGTGCTTGGTGGGGTCCTTGTCGTAGATGCCGTCGACCTTGGTGGCCTTGATGATGGCATCGCACTTGAGTTCCATGCCGCGCAGCACCGCCGTGGTGTCGGTGGTGAAATAGGGATTGCCAGTACCGGCGGCGCAGATGACCACACGGCCTTTTTCCATATGGCGCAGGGCGCGGCGGCGAATGAACGGCTCGCACACTTCCTGCATGGTGATGGCCGAAAGAACGCGCGTGGGGTAGCCCTGTTTTTCCAGCATGTCCTGCACGGCCAGAGCGTTCAGTACTGTAGCCAGCATGCCCATATAGTCCGCCGATGAGCGCTCCATACCTTTGGCCGAGCCGGAAAGGCCGCGAAAAATATTCCCGCCGCCGATAACCAGGGCCATTTCCACGCCCATTGCAAGCACAGTGCCTATTTCGCGGCATATTTCGGCCACGGTATCGGGGTTGATGCCGGTCTTGTTGGACCCTGCAAGGGCTTCGCCGCTCAGTTTGAGCAGAACTCGCTTGTATGTCAGTGACATGTATCCGCCTTCGTCTGGATGGGAGGCCCGCATGAGGGCCGTTTTGCTGTGGAGCACCCGCAGTGCGCGGGCGTGAAAAAACGGGACCGGGCCTCCCCGGGCCCGTTCTCCCGCAACAGTGTGTTCATAACAGAAAATGTGGCTATCTCAAAGCATTTTTGCGGCCCTGCGGCCAGTGGGAAAGGGCCACTCCAGCAGCTCAAAGGGCAGGCTGCCGGACATTTCCGCAAGAACACGGCGTGTTTCTTTTTCCAGGTGTGGTGAAAAAATTATTTTAAGCAGGGCGGTTTTTGGCTCAATCACGGTAAAGTAGGCCGTATGGTCGTAAGCTTCGAGCAAAAAACGGAAAAGAGCCGTGTTCCGCGGGGCCAGGCGCACAAGCAGGTGGCCGCTGTGCCGGGGCGCTGCCAGGGCGGGAGCCGCCTTGCGACGCTTGC
>NZ_JBAIYR010000393.1:0-2073 GCF_036763145.1 Desulfovibrio sp. 1188_IL3213
CTGCCAGCTCATGTGGAATATGCCGTTGTTCCAGGGGGCGATGGGATCTCTGACCTCAAAGTCCAGCGTAAGCCTGGGGTCGCTGAACTGGTAGGGATAAAATTCCATAAAGCGCTGCACGTCCACTTTGCGACCTGCTCCGGCTTTTTTGCGCGTCGTGTGCTGTGCCATGCCTTGCGTACCCTCTTCGGGCTGAAAATTCTGTTTCATCCTTGAAGTGTAGTTCGGTGGCGGACGCTTGTCTAGAAAATATCATGAAAACCGGACTTCATTGAAAACCGAAAAAACTGATAAAAGAGGCTTCCGCGCTCAAACAGCGAAAACCAGAACCCGTCCCGGCGACACACGCCGGGCAGAACCGGCTTGCCTGAAAACTGCCGGGCAGCGGCCATATGCCACGCAACCGCGGCGGCTTTCAAACCGGACCGCCTTGACCCGCGCCTCTTGCCCCGCAGGCAACACTTGCCCCACGAAAGCGAAGAGGTTAATATCGGGCTGCCGAAAGAGACATACCGCACTGCTGCAGCGGGTTCCACTTCTCGCGCGCAGATTCATACCTATATAAGGAACTCATCATGGCCGTTGCCGCTTTTCCTCTTGGCCCTCTGCAGACCAACAGCTACCTCATTCATAACGACACCAGGGCCGTGGCTGTCGATGTGGGCGGCGACCCCGCGCCCATGCTCGAATACCTGAGCAACCACCACCTTGCTCTGGACGCCATCTGCATAACCCACCGCCATTTTGACCACATGTACGGCGTGGCCGAACTGGCCGCCGCCACGGGCGCGCCCGTTTACATGCCGCAGGGTGACGACAGCCTTGCCGACACCGAATCCGGCAAGGGGGGCATATGGGGCTTCCCCCCGGTGCCGGATTTCAAAAGCAGCCCCATGCCGACGGGCAAGACAAGCATGGGCGGCATGGACTGCGAAGTGCTGGAAACTCCGGGGCATACCCCCGGCGGCGTTTCGCTGTACTTTCCCGAAGAACAGGTGGTCTTTACCGGCGACGCCCTGTTTTACCGCTCCATAGGCCGCACGGATTTTCCGGGCGGCGACCATGACACGCTGCTGCGTTCAGTGCGGGACGTGCTGTTCAAGCTGCCTGCGGAAACGGTTGTCTATCCCGGCCACGGCCCTGCCAGTAAAATAGGCGATGAGGCCGCCAACAATCCTTTTTGCGGTGAGTTCAGGCCATGAGTAATCCTGTAGCGCTTCTATGCAGTCCGCACCCCGGCGGCGTTTCAGACGCTGTGGCGCATCTTGTTGCCGCAGGCATGGCTGAAGCCGGGGCCGAAATGCAGATTGTTCCTTTACGCGACTACGCTTTTGACGGTTGTACAGACTGCGGCGGCTGTACCGCCCCCCCGCACCACTGCACGCTTGCGGGCAAAAATTGCAATGGCCGGCTGGACAGGGCTGAAGAAATCTTTGCGCTCATTGAGTCCGCCCCGCTGCTTTTTATTTCGGCACCCATTTATTTTTACGCCCTGCCCGCGCATTTCAAGGCCCTTATCGACCGTACGCAGCGCTTCTGGTCGGCGCAGAACCACACGCCGGCCGGCAGGCTGCCCCGGCCTCCGGTCAAGACAGCCCTTGTGAGTCTTGTGGCCGGCAGACCACGGGGAAAGCAGCTTTTCACCGGCTCCCTGCTCACCCTGCGCTATTTTCTTTCTCCGCTCAATGCGGCCATCAGCGAAACACGGCTGCTGCGGGGGCTGGAGCGGGTCAAAGACCTTGAAGAGCGCCCCGCTGTGCGCGCTGCCCTGCACGCCTGGGGACACGACTGGGGCTGTCGCATGATGGCCGGAAAAGTGCCGGGCTTTGTTCCGTCTTCCCAAGCCCGCACCGGCTGTGGCAACGGCGGCTCTGCATCTGCGGTTTGACGGCGGGACAAACCAGCCTTCTCCCCCAGTGCTATGAAAATTGCCGAAAACAGCGAGTGGCAGGGCAGTATGCCCGGCACACCGGGCCTGATGGCACGGCTGAACACGGGGTTTGCGTCAGCAGCCCGCTTTTTGGGCCTTGCCCAGGCACGCTGTTTTCACTGCCTGCGCCCCTTTACCCCCTA
>NZ_JBAIYR010000394.1:0-2067 GCF_036763145.1 Desulfovibrio sp. 1188_IL3213
TTTGATCTGGGTATCCACAATAGCAGATTGTTTTTTTGTCGCTGTACCGGCGATGACTATTGAACGGTTGTGGCACTGGCGTGTCATGAGTGAATACTTGTTTCATTGGTGAATCCTTCACCAATCATGCTTCGCAGCAGGTTTGAATTGCTAGTGGATACCCGCCTTAAATATTGTGATGCTTAATTATCATTTCTATCTTTTTAAAAATTGATTTGAACTCTGAATAATCCATATCACGGAATTCTGGCTTATTTTGAGCTATATTAATAGCAAAATCAAATTTTGAGAGTGCTATATTTTTTAATATACCTCTTTGAATAGTGCAAATGTCACTATCAAGGACTTTTTCATTGTCTTTTAATGTAGCCTTCCAATTTTTAAGCTCTTTGCCATCCCGCGCGCGCTTTCCATAAAATACAGTTCTATCCTCATTATAAAATCCAGTTTCTGGATTGAACTCTGTATTTAAGTAAATTCTCCTTCCAGAAGAGTCTTTGCGTAATAAATCAGCATTGCTGTAAAGTTGTTCAATTGATATGCAATCGTTATTTCTATGGTTTGGCTTATGGATAACTAAAGAAAAAATGTTGTTACCATGGGATAGGATCCCATCTTCTTTTTTCCGATGCGCCTCGCGTATGTTTGCAATGTCTGAATCATAAATGCATATAACTGGAAAGTTAAAAACAATTTGACAATTTTTTGCTTCTTCTGGAAGATTGCTGAGTATGTCGTTGCCACCTTTTAAATATTTTTTATGCTTATAAAAGAATAAATTTAAGTTTGAAAACTCTCCTGCTGTTTTTAGATGAAAGAATGCCTTTTTTAGATGAATCCAATCTGTTGCTCCTTCACCAATAATTACAGGCATTCTATGCTCCATCATGGAAAGGAATTCGAATTGCTGTAGATATTTGTAGTGCTGATCTTTGTGAATTGTTTGATTGTCTTTTTTAATAGGAATTTTTGTTCGAATTTTTTCTTGTTTATCAATGTCATTTAGTAGTTCTATACGATATTTCTTTATAAAGCGTATATATTCAATTTTTCCACGTACTATTTGTGAAAAGCTAATGTTTTTTTTCTTATGCTCAGCCCTATTCTCAAGGTCAAATTGATTCTTGTATTTCTCTTGAGCAGCTTCTATCCCATTTACTCTCCAGCAATGAAGCATAGCGCGTACTTGCTTTATTAGTTTGCGCTGAATGTTTGGATAGTCGTTTACAACAATGCCTGTAACTAACTGACGATCAGATTTCGACCGCATAGTTGTTTTTGCTTCATTTACCATAAACCCTTGAGTTTTTATCAGGTCAATTAATTTAGGGCCTGCTTCCCAATTCCCTTTGGAAAAAATTGCAATTTCTTCAGGAAAGGATTTTTTATTTGTTGAAAACGTCAAATCATCTGCGTATCTAGTATAATAGCACCCACATTCTTTCGCCAGAGAGCTGAGCAAGTAATCCAGATGTCCACATATCATGTTGGCAATAACGGGAGAACAGGGCGATCCTTGGGGCAGTTTGTCGTTGTGACATGCAATTTTTGCTACGAGAATTGCAACTTCTCTTTGAAGAGAATACGGTTTGGCACAAAAAAGGCCAAGAACTCTTCCAAAATGGATTGACGGAAAAAAATCTTTTATATCTATGTTAAAAACAAATCTTTTATTAGAATGTCTAATCGCACCCGTTAAAATTGTCCTTCCTCGGACAAACCCATGAACGGATTTTTTCGCTTTATATATATCTTGAAGAGCATCAGACAGCTTTGATTGTACCCCTTTGAGGCCAGATGCTGGGGCAGAAATGCGTCTTGATGCTCCTGAACGCTTTTTGATTTCAAATTCTGTATATTGATTCTTTATGCCACCATCATGCTTATATATAATGTAGCTTAACTTTTGAGGAGTGAATCCCAAAATTTCTGCGAAGTCGCTAAGATTCTTAGCAGATTGAAATTTTTTTAAGATAATGTTGTCCATAACACCTCCTTGGCAGAATGGCAGACGTTGCTAATATTTATTATATATTAGTAAAAGCTATTTAAGACTTCCTATTTAAG
>NZ_JBAIYR010000395.1:0-2063 GCF_036763145.1 Desulfovibrio sp. 1188_IL3213
GCTCGCGTGCTCCCGCGGCCTGCGCCCAGGGTGCGCGCATCCATTCTCAGCGGCTGCCGCCGTCTTGTTCTGCGGCTCTGCCGTACAAAGGCCACTGCTATTTCCGAGGGGGAAAACGAGCATGAAAAAACTTCTTGTCTGCGCCCTGCTGGCCGCCGTCATGGCCGCCGTGCCCGCTTTTGCCAAAAAAAGCTATGTGAACGGCATTGACCCCAACTATCCGCCTTTCGCCTATATGGACGAAAAAACCGGCCAGCCCGCCGGCTTTGACGTGGATTCTCTCAACTGGATAGCCAAGACCATGGGCTTTGAGATCACGCACAAACCCATGGCCTGGGACGGCATCATTCCCGCCCTTGTCGCCAAGCAGATAGACATGGTGGACTCCGGCATGAGCATCACGCCCGAGCGCGCCAGAGTCGTGGATTTTTCCGAACCGTACTGGACGGTTTCGCGCGTGTTTGTCGTACCCGCCGACTCCACGCTGACCCCGCAGGACGTGCTGACCAAAAAGGTCAAGCTCGGCGTGCAGCGCGGCACGTCTGAAGCCAATGCCATCAAGCAGGAACAGCAGGAAAAGGGCTATCCTTTTGAACTGCGCTTCTACGAGTCCGCCCCCCTGGCTGTGGAAGACCTGCTCAACGGCCGCATTGAAGTGGCCCTTATGGACGAACTGCCCGCCGATGACGCCATTGCCAAGGGCCGCGCCGTTAAAAAGGCCGGAACCCACGGCGAGCCGGACAAGTTCGGCGTAGCCATGCGCAAGGGCGACAAAGACCTGCACAAGCTCATCAATGAGGGCTACAAAAAGCTCATGGCCGATCCGTACTGGCAGGAACTGCAGAAAAAGTATCTGAACAAGTAAGCAACGCGAAAGCGCTGAACGGCAGGCGCGGATCGCCGGTTATTCCGGCGGTCCGCGCTGTTATGCCCAACCTACGGCAAAATCCCTCATATGGACTCACTTTCAGTAGTTTACCACGCCCTGCCGTCCATGCTGACCGGCTGCATAGTCACGGTGGGCAACGTGACCGTATCTCTTGCCATGGGGCTTGTGCTCGGCGTTCCTATGGCCGTGGCCCAGGTTTACGGCGGCCCCTGGCTGCGCCGCATGGTGGCGCTGTATGTGTGGTTTTTCCGTGGCGTACCCATTCTTGTGCTGCTTTTTCTGTGTTACGGGCTTTTCATCAGCCTCGGCCTGCCGGCAGACCCGTTTCTCATATGCTGCCTGGTGCTTGGCTGCACCAGCACGGCCTACCAGTCGCAAATATTTCGGGGAGCTATCGAAAGCCTGCCGCAGGGACAGCTTAACGCGGCGCGCGCCCTGGGCATGGGCGAAAGCACCGGCATTTGCAGCATCATACTGCCCCAGGCCATGCGCCTGTCCATTCCCGGCTGGGCCAACGAATTTTCCATTCTGCTCAAAGACTCGGCCATCTGCTATGTTCTCGGCACACAGGATATCATGGCAAGAACGTCTTTTGTGGCCGCGCGCACGCACGAACATCTGGCCCTTTACGCGGCGGCGGGCTGCATTTATTTTCTGCTGACACTGGCGGTGCTGAAGCTTCTGCGTCGCCTGGAAAAAAGAGTTCATGTGCCGGGATATTCCACGGGCATGGGCATGGAAGGCACGGGTGCGGGATAAGCCATGAATGTGGACGAACAAGCGATTCTGCGGGTTGAGGGCATCTCAAAGATGCTGGGCGGCAAGCCCATTCTGGACAATTGCAGCCTCTCGGTGCGCCGGGGCGAGCTCAAGGTGCTCATCGGGCCTTCAGGCGCGGGAAAAAGCACCCTGCTGCAAAGCATCAACTGCCTTATCCCCCCGGACAAGGGCGAGATCTACCTTGAAGGGCAGCGGCTCGACCGCGCAAGCAAGTCCGCCCTGTGCGCCTTCCGCGCTCAAGTGGGCATGATTTTTCAGGATTTCAACCTGTTTGACCATCTTACGGCCGAAGAAAACGTGGCAATCGCCCTGCGCAAGGTGCGCGGCATGAACCACAAAGACGCCAAGGCCCGCGCCCATGAAGAACTGGCGCGCGTTGGCCTGGCCCGCCGCG
>NZ_JBAIYR010000396.1:0-2058 GCF_036763145.1 Desulfovibrio sp. 1188_IL3213
CGGCACTTTTGGGGGCTTGCCCCGCGTTGGGGGCCGCATTTCCGGCAGGGGCCGTTGCGGCGGCCGTTTTGGCTGTTGCGGTTCCTTCGGCTGCCTTGGGCATGCTTTGCGCGGATTCGGCAGAGGCCGTTTTTGCGACAGGCGCGTCTTGAGATCCGCTTTTTGCGGTTCCGGAAACAGGCTTTGCCCCGCTTTTAGCGGTGGTCTGTTTGCTTTTGGCGGCCGATGCCTTGGCGGTTGCGGGCTTGGAGTCGACAGCAGAAGACGCGGCTTTTTTTTCGGTCTTGGCGACGGTTTTTTTTACGCTTTTTTCCTCGGCCTCGGATTTGCTTCCGGCGGCGGACTTGCTCTTTGCGGCGGTTTTTGGGGCGCTTTTGGCCTTTGTGGCGGTTTTTTCCACCGCTTTGGGGGCTGCGCCTTTCACCGCAGATGCCTCTTCGGCTGATTCAGGCTTTGTGTCCGTGCTTTTGGAAGCGGCAACAGATTTGAGGGCCGCGCTTTTGCCTGCCTTGGGCTTACTGGCTTTGGGGGCGGGCGTATCGGCAGAAAGGGAAGAACTGGAGGAAATCTTGGAAGCGGGAGAGGATCGAGATGAAGTTTTTTCCGCCTGTCCGGCCGTGGCTTCGGCAGCCGTGGCACTTTTTCCGCGGGCAGAAACGCGGGTTTTGGGTTTGGATGTCTTCTGGCCTGATTCGCCTGAATTTGGGGTCTCTGTCACTGGGGTTTCTTGGTCTTTGGTCATGAACGTCCTTTCAATGCGGGGCGGTTTGCCACCGCGAAAAATTTCAGCAGCATGTTGCTATTCATAAGGAATTCACCGCAGCAGCACCGCTTGGCGCGCTTGTGCGGCAGACATGCTGGTCCGCTTTTCAGAGAGTACGTTTTTTTAAAAAATATGCAAGCTCCCCATAAGGGTAGAGTTATTTATAACTTTGTGAATATATTTAAGATTACTTGTATTTTCGTTTTTATCCAGCCGTGCGCACTTTTGTTTCATATCGCGATACACAGCAAAAACGCCCGGTTTTTTTACAAACCGGGCGCGCATGTGTTTTTTGATAACAGCGGATATGGGGGCAGGCCCGCTAGTCTTCGTCCAGAACCTTGAGTTCCGCCGACAACTGGCCGGAATTATAACGCAGGAGCACGTAACCCCCCTGGGCCAGAGCGCCGGGATTGACCACGATGGTGCGGCCCACGCGGTCTACAGCCCTTGCTTCGTGGATATGGCCGCACAGGCAGATATCGGGCTGGGCTTCTTCAAGAAATTCGCGCACCGCCGTGGAGCCGACATGAATGCCGCCGGGGATGACGTCACAGGCGGTGTCTTTGGGCGGATTGTGGGACACAAGCACGCTGTGCGGATAGTTGCGCGCCTTTTGCCAGCAGGCTTCAAGCCATGCCGCAAAGGCGGACTCGGGAAATTCGCTGGGAGTGCCGAACGGCGTGAACGTGGAAGCGCCAACGCCAAAAATGGCGGTATCCGGCGTAAGTTCGCGCGTCTTGGTGTGAAGGTTCCAGCCCTTCTCGCTGAGCCACTGGTCCACCTCGGGGCGGTCCATATTGCCTATCTGAGCGAGAATCATCGGATTATGACTGCGCAGGGCGTCCATGACCATTTCAGCCTGTTGAACGCCGCCCGTGATGGTCAGGTCGCCGGTGACAATAATGCCGTCGGCCTGCGCCAGTTCGGGAATTTTGGCAAAGCGACCGGTTTCATCATGAATGTCGCCCACGGCGATCCAGAGGTAATCCTGAGCGTCAGAGCTTGGCATGGCGGTGCATCCTTTGTTACATTGGCACTGCTGTAATGCTGCCATACTTCATCATATAAGGAAAGGCCCGGCATGAGTGAAAAAAATACGGATCACGGCCCCCGAGAAAGCCGCGCAAGGTTACAGCCTGCCCAGCCGGAACCGGATGACCGCTTGTTGAAAGCGTGTCGCACCCGGCCCATAGCAGGGGCAGGGGCGCAGTCTGCGGTCTTGCCGGGCGTGGATCAGAGGCAAGATCCGGCTGTCGCCAAGCAGCGGCTGCGCGAGCAGATGAGCCGTCTGC
>NZ_JBAIYR010000397.1:0-2054 GCF_036763145.1 Desulfovibrio sp. 1188_IL3213
GCCGCTCCGGCGGCTGCTCCCGCAACCCCGGCCCCTGCTGCCGGTCCCGCCAAAACGGACTCATGAGGCTGCCATGATCGAACGCTATACCCGCCCGGAAATGAACCGCATTTGGACTTTGAAAAACCGCTATCAGGCATGGCTTGACGTGGAGCTGGCCGTTTGTCGGGCGTGGAGCGAAATGGGCCGGATTCCGGCCGAGGCTGTTGCCAATATCTGCGACAAGGCCGCCATTGATGTGGATCGCATCCTTGAAATCGAGGAAGTGACCCGGCATGACGTCATCGCCTTTCTGACCTCGCTTGAGGAAAAGGTGGGACCGGACGCGCGCCATATCCACCTGGGCTGCACTTCGTCCGACATTGTGGATACGGCCAATGCCCTGCTGCTGGTGCAGGCGGGCGAGCTGATCCTCAAAGACATACGCGGGCTGCTGCGCAGCATCGAATCGCTGGCCCGTCGCCACAAGGGTGTGCTGTGCATGGGCCGCACCCACGGCATACACGCGGAACCCACCAGCTTCGGGCTCAAGATGGCCGGTTTTTACGCTGAATTTTCGCGTCACCTGGCGCGGGTGGAAGCCGGACTTGAGAGTGTGCGTGTGGGCAAGATATCCGGCGCGGTGGGTACTTACGCCTTTTTGTCGCCCGAACTGGAAGCGCGCGCCCTGGGCCATCTGGGCCTTGGGGTTGACCCGCACTCCACCCAGATCATCCAGCGTGACCGTTACGCCCACTTTTTCACCTCACTGGCTATTCTGGGCGGCGGCATAGAACGCCTTTGCGTGGAACTGCGCCATCTGCAGCGCACCGAGGTGCTGGAAGTGGAAGAAGGCTTTGCCAAAGGGCAGAAAGGCTCTTCGGCCATGCCGCACAAAAAGAATCCCATTTCGGCCGAAAACATGACCGGGCTTTCACGCCTGCTGCGCACCAATGCCCTTGCCGCCCTGGAAAATCAGGCTCTCTGGCACGAACGCGACATCAGTCATTCGTCGGTGGAACGTGTCATCATGCCGGACTCCACCATTCTGGCCGACTATATTCTTGCGCGCCTTACGCGCCTTCTGGACGGCCTTGTGGTCAAGCCCGAGCGCATGCGCGAAAATATGGACCGTTCCTTTGGCCTGTATTTTTCGCAGCGTGTGCTCACGGCTCTGGTTTCCGGCGGGCTGCCGCGCCAGCAGGCCTATGAGGCCGTGCAGCGCCTTGCCATGCAAAGCTGGGAAAGCCGCGTGCCTTTCCCCGACCTTGTGCGGGCCGACGCCGATATGAGCAGCCGTCTGGGCGAAGCCGCCCTGAAAGAGCTTTTTGATCCTTCCTATTACCTGCAGCACGAGGACGAGATTTTTGCCCGCGTGTTTGCCGAAAGCCCCGCCCGGGCCTAGCCGAGGTTGTTCATGAGCGTCTGCACCCAAGAGCATATGATGGAACTTAAACGCCGCCTCGCGCGCCTGCTGGTAGAAAAATCCTATCGGGAAGGGGATTTTATGCTGGCTTCAGGCCGCAGAAGCGACTATTATTTTGACTGTCGTGTAACGGCCCTGCACGCCGAGGGCTCATGGCTCATCGGCACGCTGTTCAATCACATGCTTCGAGACCTTGATATCCGGGGCGTGGGCGGCATGACTATGGGCGCTGATCCGCTGGTTTCGGCCACCACGGTTATTTCGCATGAGCAGGGCAGGCCCCTGCACGGCCTGCTGGTCCGCAAGGAGGCCAAGGGCCACGGAACCGGGCAGTTTGTGGAAGGGCTGGGCAATTTTAACGCAGGCGATCGCGTTGCCATGCTGGAAGATGTGGTCACCACGGGCGGTTCGCTGCTCAAGGCATGTCACAGGATCAGCGACGCAGAGCTGAACATTGTTGCTGTGTGCGCCATTCTGGACAGGGAGGAAGGTGGCCGTGAAAAGCTCCGTGAGGCGGGATATGAACTGCTTGCCCTCTTCACCCGCGCGGAACTGGTGGCCCTTGCGCGCTGAGCTCACTCAGCCGGAACCTGACGCGGCGGCCTTGGGGCCTGTTGCGTCTGACGGTGTTTCGCCGGCGTCTTGTCTG
>NZ_JBAIYR010000398.1:0-2053 GCF_036763145.1 Desulfovibrio sp. 1188_IL3213
GGTGCTCGTGCCGATCTGGATGTAGTAATAGTCTTCAGCCGAGTCGTTCATGCTGCCGAAGTGGATCTTCATCTTGCCGGTGGAGGACAGGCCGTCGCTCTTGCCGTTCATGTCCAGGCCCGTGCCGTCACCAGTGTGCGTGTCGCTCGACAGGCTGCCATCCAGCAGATGAATGCCGTTGAAGTCCGTGGCATTGGCGATTCGGGTAATTTCCGAAGCCATGGCCTGGTACTCCGATTCGATCATCAGGCGCTGTGTGGAGTCATAGGTGCCGGTGGCTGCCTGTTCGGCCAGTTCCTTCATGCGTATGAGCTTTTCGTCAATAACGGCCAGAGCGCCGTCAGCGGTCTGGATGAGGGAAATGGCGTCGTTGGCGTTGCGGACACCCTGCTGCAAAGCGGCGATGTCGGTACGCATCAGTTCGCGGATGGCGAGGCCGGCGGCGTCGTCGGCCGCAGAGTTGATGCGCAGGCCCGTGGACAAGCGCTGCACCGAGGACGACAGGTTGCCGTAGTGCGATGTCAGCGTGTTAGCCACCTGGGTGGCCATCTGGTTGTGATTGATATACATGACATTCCTCCATGAATGTTCTGCATGCCCGGCGATGCTTACGCGCGTCCGCTTCCTTGCGGGCTGTCGCCGCACAGTGTTCGTACTGACGAACGGATGACGGTTGTTGATTTTCTTCGTAACGGCCCATCGCCGGTGCGAAGCCCAAAAGCTACGGGTTTTTTGCTTCCACAGCCTCGTGGTAACCGTGGGCAAAAAATGCCCGGAAACCTGTAATCTTGGACAAAGCAGGAATCATGCCATTTTTTTCGTCAAGAACCGTCAAAATCTTGTCTTCAGGCGGTTGCGCCGCGCTTTGGCCGGTGGTGTGCACGAGTGTCTCAGGCACGTGTTGACAGCGCCCGAATGAGATTTACCTGAGATTCAGGATGGCTTTCAGGGTTTGTGCGGTGTGCATCAGTGGCGTGGCCCTGCTTTTTTGAGAGACTTTTTCCCCATGCCACTGTCCTGCCCGCGCCGGGGGAAGGCTTCCTCCTTCAACGGGTCTGCGCTCCGACCCGAAAAGATCCCCGTCACGGTGGCGGGGATCTTTTTTTGTTGTTCATGCCGCGCTGCAAAGAAACATCGCCACATGAAAACCGCTTCAAACAGGCTGCCTGCGCGGCGGTGGCCTGAATGAAGCGGTTTTGCTGATCAAAAAAATTTGGCGCAGGATTGCTCTAGAGCAGATTAACTTTGAGAATATACATTCTCAAAGTTTAAGGCACGCTCACTTCGGCGTTTAACCGCGCAGATAAACTGCGCTTACGCCTCCGTAACGAACGTCTGCTCACGCAGCCGCCAGAGCAATTTCAAAGTGAAATTGCTCTAATGTCCTGATGGGAACAGCCGATAGGACAAGCAAAGGCGGTTTACGCATGGACGCGTTGGCATTTCGCGCCGCCTGTGACGTACAGCATTCATGGAGGAATGTATGTATATCAATCATAACCAGATGGCCACCCAGGTGGCCAATACGCTGACATCGCACTACAGCAATCTGTCCAATTCGGTGCAGCGTTTGTCCACGGGCCTGCGCATCAACTCATCGGCCGACGACGCCGCCGGCCTCGCCATTCGCGAACTGATGCGTACCGACATCGCCGCTTTGCAGCAGGGTGTCCGCAACGCCAACGATGCCATTTCCCTTATCCAGACCGCTGACGGCGCTCTGGCCGTTATTGACGAAAAGCTCATACGGATGAAGGAACTGGCCGAACAGGCAGCCACCGGCACCTATGACTCCACACAGCGCCTGATGATCGAATCGGAGTACCAGGCCATGGCTTCGGAAATTACCCGAATCGCCAATGCCACGGACTTTAACGGCATCTACCTGTTGAACGGCAACCTGTCGGGCGACACGCACACTGGTGACGGCACGGGTACGGGCATAGATGGCAAGAGCGACGGCCTGTCCTCCACCGGCAAGATGAAGGTCCACTTCGGCAGCATGAACGATTCGGCTGAAGACTATTACTACATCCAGATCGGCACGAGTACT
>NZ_JBAIYR010000399.1:0-2053 GCF_036763145.1 Desulfovibrio sp. 1188_IL3213
CCGGGGCCGCTTGCGGCGCGGCAGAAGCGCAGACGACGGCTGCCGCAGCCAGAAGGGCCACAGCGCCGTGACGGAAAAATGCACAAAACGATGTATGCATGACGTTACTCCATTTTCACCGGGGGCCGCATTTTTCGTTAAGCCCGGACCCCAGACCTGTCAAGCTGGTAAATCACAGAAAAACAGTGAGATACAAGATACGCCCACATGCATGCGGAGTGAAACATGGTCTGCACCGGCAGCTTCACCCCGCATGGCCGCTGCATTCGCAGTGTCAGCCCGCTCTGCCATGCGGGGCATGCCTGATGAACGTGCCGTCTTCCAGTTCAAAAAAAGCCTGCCTCAGTTCCTCGTCCGTGTTCATGACAATGGGACCGCCCCAAGCTACCTGTTCGTGCAGGGGCGCGCCGGAAACCAGTACAAAACGCGCGCCTTCGGCCCCGCCCACAAGGCTCAGGCTGTCGCCGGGCGTGAACAGGCAGGCGTTTCGGTGCGGAATCACCCCGCCATCGCCGGGCAGTTCGCATTCGCCTTCCACCATATAGGCGAAGACCGTTTCCTTCGGGTTGGTTTCCATGCTCCAGAGCGCGCCGGGTTTGAGGCTTATATCCAGAAAAGTCACATCTACATGGTCGCCGCGCGTGGCTCCGGCCACATTCTTGTACTCACCGGCCACAACGGCCACACGGGCGCCGCCTTCTTCCGCCACCGGAACCATGTCGGCCCTGATATCCCTGTATTCCGGGTCCACCATCTTGCGGTCGCGGGGCAGGTTGATCCACAACTGCAGGCCGAGCATATGCCGTGAGGGCCGGGGCATTTCCTGATGCAGGATGCCGCTGCCCGCCGTCATCCACTGGCAGCCGCCGTCAACAATGCTTCCTGCATTGCCCAGGCTGTCTTCATGGTCAATGCGCCCGCGCATGAGATAGGTGAACGTTTCTATGCCCCGGTGGGGATGGGTGGGAAAACCCTTGATGTAGTCGTCGGGATTTTGAGAATCAAAGGCGTCAAGCATAAGAAAAGGATCAAAAGAGCGCACCGTGGGTGATCCAAGCACACGCACAAGCCGTACGCCCGCGCCGTCAACAGCCTTGCGCCCAGTGACCAGTTCAGCAATAGCACGTTTTTTCATGCCATCTCCTTTGGCGGGGCATACCCGCCTGTATGCAGAAAACTTGCTGCCGCCGCCGGAATGCTGTACCTGAAATCGGCACGCCTTTCATTACAGCGACGCCCAAGTTCTGCCGTGTCGTTTCACAGGTAAGCAGAAAACAGCCCAGGAAGCAACAGCACGCCGTTACGAGGCATGCCTTTCTGGGTCGCAAACAAACACTTTACCGGCGCCACACGCCGTTCAGCGATATGATATGCGCAATGCCGCACTGTTGAGCCTGCTGCTTGCAATGGCAGTTTTGAGCCAACCTCCCGCTTTTGCGGATGAACGTACCGACAGTCTTTCCTCCCCTGCACACAATCCGGCGCACGAGCAACCACACAACATCGGCGCGCTGCCGCCGGAAAAAGACGGGCCGCCACCGGAAACCTCCCCG
Source organism: Desulfovibrio sp. 1188_IL3213 (assembly GCF_036763145.1). Taxonomy (NCBI): domain Bacteria; kingdom Pseudomonadati; phylum Thermodesulfobacteriota; class Desulfovibrionia; order Desulfovibrionales; family Desulfovibrionaceae; genus Desulfovibrio; species Desulfovibrio sp. 1188_IL3213. The sequence goes on from NZ_JBAIYR010000399.1 coordinate 1,554, forward strand.
CAAAGTGAAAGTTCCGCAGAAACAGGGCGGGCTGAAACAGATTCGGGCGCAGAAACAGGCCAGGCGGAACCAAAGCCGAACGCGGCGTCTCTGCCTGCCGAACTGCGCCAGCGCCAGCTTCCGCCGCTTGAAGAAATGGTGACATCGCCTTTTGGCCCGCGGCGCATGCCCACCTGGCAAGAATGGCGTGAAGAGGCATAGAGTCCTCCGCATCCGGGCATGGCAGGCCTTCCGCCATGCCCGGTGTTTCTGGGGGAGCAAACCGTATGGCACGGTTTACATCGGTGACGGTTTCCGCAAGGCGCTTGTGGCCCTGTGGGGTTCAACCGCCTGAGCGCTATTTTGTGGCGTAGATATGGTCCACAATGCTGCCGTCGCGATATTCTACAGTGCCTACCACCTTGTCGCCGTGCTCGTGGGGGCGGGGCTTGCCGGTCATGCGCACGGCCTGGTCGCGCAGGTCTTCAATGCCGCACACGGGCAGATGCGCATGGCGCAGC
>NZ_JBAIYR010000400.1:0-2047 GCF_036763145.1 Desulfovibrio sp. 1188_IL3213
ACGGCCTTGGCCGCGCCCGTGCTGGAAGGCACCATGGACACGGCGGCCGAACGGCCGCGACGCCAGTCCTTGTGCGAACCGTCCAGAATGCGCTGGCTCATGGTGTAGCTGTGGATGGTGGTCATAAGGCCATGACGGATGCCGAATTTTTCGTGCAGCACCTTCACCACGGGGGCCAGGCAGTTGGTGGTGCAGGAAGCGGCGGAAATGACCTTGTGCTTGGTGCAGTCGTACACGTGGTCATTGACGCCCATAACTATCATGGCGTCCACATCCTTGGCGGGAGCGGAAATAACGACCTTTTCCGCGCCACAGGCCAGATGCTGGGCCAGGCCCGCTCCGTCCTTGATGGTTCCCGTGGTTTCCACGGCTATGGTCACGCCAAGGCGCTTCCACTCCCATTCACCGGGTTTGCAGCGGGTGACGGCGATGTGACGGCCATTGACGATAATGCCGTTTTCATCATGGTCCACCGTGCCCGCAAAGTTTCCGTACGTGGAATCGTACTTGAAAAGATAGGCCAGGGCGGCATTGTCGGCGCGCGCGTTGATGGCGACGATTTGCAGATTCTGGTCATCGGCCAGCAGCCGCAGCAGGTAGCGGCCGATACGGCCAAAGCCGTTCAATCCCAGTTTGACGGGCATGTTGCGCTCCTTGGCGAAAACGTATGTTGTTTAGGCTTTGCCCGAAGATCCCATAACCGTGCGGATCTTGTGCGCCACCATCTGCCTTACGGCCTCCCGGGCCGGCTTGAGATAGGACCGGGGGTCAAATTCTTCAGGATGGTCCGCCAGGCACTGCCGGATGCAGGCCGTGACCGCCAGGCGGATATCCGTATCCACGTTGATCTTGCACACGCCCAGGGCGGCAGCCCTGCGCAGCATGTCTTCAGGCACGCCCCTGGCGCCGCCCACATTGCCGCCATACTGGTTGCACAAATCCACAAATTCCTGCGGTACGCTGGAAGCGCCGTGCAGCACCAGCGGATAGTCCGGCAGTTTTTTGCAGATGGCTTCAAGCCGTTCAAAGTCCAGTTTGGGCTCGCCCTTGAACTTGTACGCGCCGTGGCTTGTGCCGATGGCGATGGCAAGAGAATCGCAGCCTGTGCGCTCCACAAAGTCCACAGCCTCGTCAGGGTCGGTATAGACGTGCTCGTCCGACTGCACATGCTCTTCAATGCCCGCCAGCTTGCCCAGTTCGGCTTCTACCCAAACGCCACGGGGACGGGCGTAGTCCACCACCTGTCTGGTAAGGGCGATATTTTCTTCATACGGCAGATGGGAGCCGTCGATCATGACCGACGTAAAGCCGCCGTCGATGCATTCGCGGCACATTTCAAAGCTGGGGCCGTGGTCAAGATGCACTGCCACGGGTACGCTGGCGTCAACGGCCAGGGCGGCTTCCACCAGCTTCATGATGTAGGGCTGCCCCGCGTACTTGCGCGCGCCCGCCGACACCTGAAGGATGACAGGCGATTTTTCCTCGGAAGCCGCGCCCATGATGCCCTGGATGATTTCCATATTGTTGACGTTGAAAGCGCCAATGGCATAGCCACCGGCATAAGCGGCGGCGAACATTTCCTTGGGACTGGTAAGAGGCATGACTTCCTCCTTGTTTTTCTGGGGACATCTGTAAATACGCAGGCTGCAAAACGCTTCCGAACCCGGCCGCCGAAAAAAAACGTAACGATATACCTATGGCGCCGCGCAAACACTATGCCAGTGCAACAGTTTCCGGCGGCGCGGCCAACGGAAAAACGCGACCGGACAGGCGGCTGCCCCAAAAACACCTGTCGTATGGCCTGCTGAATTCATTCAGTTTACATGGCTGCTGTCTGTACAAAAAGCCGCGACAGCATGGCTAGCACCAAGCCCCGGCGCAGGCAAGAGCAATGTATACCAAAATCGCGCAAAGGGGAATGCCCCGACGCACCAATATGGCATGTCCCACATGACGGAGCGGCCTTTTTCAGCCTTCCGCCGCGCCCGGTGTCCGATGCGGCTCCGGGCTGGGAGCCAACCGTGCATCCGGCCTGTGATCCGTCCCG
>NZ_JBAIYR010000401.1:0-2045 GCF_036763145.1 Desulfovibrio sp. 1188_IL3213
CCCAGCGGCTGCCGGTTTCATCCGCGTTGTCCGCTGGCGCAGGGTGTCTGCCGCCATGAGGCTCCGGCCTGGAAAGAACGCGCACCGGGCTGGCGTGTTCGCTGCTGGCTGGCCTGACGAAAAATATTGAAGGGTGGCTGGGGCAGACAGTTCAGGTAGATGGTTGCCCATGTAAAACTGAAAACAGCCCCGTCCTCTGCACTCCCCCCGGACCACCCCAGAGGCGTTCAATTACCTGGCAGTGGCGAGGGCTGGGCGTCTTGTGCTGCGGGAGCTTCCCCGCTTCGCTCGGCGATCTCCCTCCGTGCCGCGCAATGCCATCAACGGGCAGGCTTTGACTGATTGAGCGCGTTTGACAATGGACCGTGAAAACATCTTGTCAGCGCGCTGTTCCCTAGAGCAGATTAACTTTGAGAATATACATTCTCAAAGTTTAAGGCACGCTCACTTCGGCGCTTAACCGCGCAGATAAACTGCGCTTACGCCTCCGCAGCGAACGTCTGTTCACGCAGCCGCCAGAGCAATTTCAAAGTGAAATTGCTCTAGAGCATTTAACACTTGAAATGCTTGCTTACGGCAGGCAAAAGCCTGCCTACTCGCATTTCGTGGCAAGGATTTTTCAGGAAAACCCTTGCAGAGCAGTTGACTCGTTTCATTCGTAAACTGCTCTAAAAATTTCTGGCGTGAACCAAGGGGCATTGCAAGCTTCAACAGCCCTGGCCGCTGTTCCTTTCCATTTCAGCGCCACGTGCGTTGGCGGCCAGCACGGCATCCACCAGCAGACCGGTGAGTCCCGCGCGGTCCAGCGCGTTGACCCCGGCGATGGTCAGGCCCCCCGGCGAGCACACGTTGTCGCGCAACTGGGCCAAAGGCGTTGCATCTTCTTCCGCCATGTGCGCCGAACCGGCAAAGAGGGCCGTAACCATTTGCCGTGCCTGGGCATGGGAAAACCCCATTGTTACCCCCGCCTGCACAAGGCCCTGCATCATGGCGAAAACATACGCCGGGCCAGCGCCGATAAGGGCGGAAAAAGCCGTAAATTTGTCTTCAGCCATTTCAACGCACTGCCCAAGTACGCTGAAAAGCTGTAAAATATCCTGCCTGCGTTCATTGCTGAGTGCAGGATCCTCAAAGCACAGGGCAAACACGCCCATACCCACCAGGGCCGGGGTATTGGGCATGCAGCGCACCACAGGGCTGCGCCCCGCGGCCCATTGTTGCAGGCTTTGCATGGTGATGCCCGCCGCCACAGATACAATGACCTTGTCCTTGCTGAGGGCGGGACGTATTTGTTCCATTATTTCGTGTATCTGGTAGGGTTTGACGGCCAGCAGAATGATGTCTGCGTTTTCCGCCACAGCCAGAGGTGACGCCATGACGCGCACTCCGGCCTTTTCCAGGGCTTGCATGCGCGAGGCTGTGCGGTTGTAGCCGCAGAGCGAGTAGGCGCTGTTCCGGTTTTCGTTCCCAGTTCCAGGACGTGCCAGACCAGACATGATGGCTCCGCCCATGTTGCCGCAACCCACACAGCCTATGCGCAGCGTCATGATTTACTCCGAAATTTCCAATCCGTTAAAGAAATAGCCGATCTCAAAAGCCGCGGTTTCCTGCGCGTCTGAACCGTGCACGGCATTGGCCTCAAGGCTCTGGCCGTACATGGCGCGCATGGTTCCAGGCTCAGCCTGGGCGGGATTGGTGGCTCCCATGAGGGCGCGCCACCGGGGAACGGCGTCTTCGCCCCGCAATACAACGCAAACAACCGGGCCGGAAGACATGTAGTCCGTCAGGCTGTCAAAAAAAGGGCGCTCACGGTGAACGGCATAAAAACCGGCAGCCTGCGCCTTGGAAAGATGCAACCTTTTAAGGGCCACGATCTTCAGCCCTGAAGCTTCCATAGCCGCCAGTATTTCACCGGTCAACTGGCGCGAAACTGCGTCGGGCTTGATTATGGCAAAGGTGGATTGCATCATGGCGTACTCCTCATGCTAGTTTGGGTGAAATCAGGACGCCGCATGCGTCCCGCGCGCCCCTTGCGGCGCGTCGCC
>NZ_JBAIYR010000402.1:0-2043 GCF_036763145.1 Desulfovibrio sp. 1188_IL3213
CGACACCACCGCCACTTCGCCCAGCCCGGTCGCGGGCAGGCGATTTGCGAAGGCCGTGCGCGAAAGCGGGTGGTAATCATACCGATTCCGGAGTTGTTCCGGGAATGTGGCGAAAACATCCGGGTCCAGCCGGGTGAACAGGATGGGCCTGGCCGCGTCTTTACAATGCTCCTCCAGGAGCAGGCCGAGGGCTTCAACGCTTTTGCCCTCGCAAAAGACCGCTTCCGGGAGACCTATGCGGGCGGTCCTGCCGTGGTCGAAGAGGATGCCCTTGGCGGCGTCGGTTTGAATGTCCATATCGTGTCCCTACTGTCGCGGCCGGGCCGCGTATTGGTGGTTGCAAAATCGGGCCGGGTATTCCGGCATCGTGTACACGGTCTGTAACGCCCGCAGGGAACGGAACATAGATACGGAATTATCCAATTTTTGCACTATCCTGCCCAAGTGATCCGAAACTGTAAAAAAAGCCACCCGGAAGCGGGCTTTGCTTCCGGGTGGCCATGCTCTTGCCCCGGCGCTCTTACCAGCCGGAAGCGGTCTTGCCGAAATGGTCCGCCACTTTCTTGAGATTTTTTGGGATGTCGATGCCGGCCGGGCACTGGCCCGCACAGCGGTTGCAGCCATCGCAGTTTTCGGCCGCCTTGGGCATGCCTTTCATGGCCAGGCCGTAATTGGCGTGGCCGATGCGCTCCACATGCTTGAAGGCCCGGTCTACGCCGTAAAGCTGGAAGCACTGCATGATATGCACGCCCATGGGACAATGGCATTTGCCGCACTCGATACAGGGGATGTCGTTCTTGCCCTTGAGTAGTGCGCGCACCTTGTCCAGGGTCTCCACTTCCTGCGCGGTCAGGGGAATGTCCGATTCCTTGGCCGTGCGCAGGTTTTCCTCGACGTGCTCCATCTTGTTCATGCCGCTGATGCACACGCTCACTTCCGGGTTGTTCCAGACCCAGCGGAAGGCCCAGGCCGCGGGGGTACGCTTGATGCCGGTGGCGTTGAAAATCGCCAGCGCATCATCGGGCAGATGGGCCGAGAGCATGCCGCCCATCTGCGCTTCCATGGCCACAAAGCCCATATCGCGCAAGGCCGCCTGACGGATGCCGTACATGCCGGCCTGGAAGTTGATGTCATGGTAGTTGCATACGTGCTGGCAAAAGGACCAGTCGTAAAAATCCATGACTTCCTGGAACAGCTCCGGCGAATCGTGGAAGGAAAAGCCGATGTTCCGCACTTTCCCGCTGGCCTTGGCCTTGTCCAGAAAGTCCGGGAGGTCGTGTTTGATGAGCTCGCGCCACGTGTGGCCGATGATGTTGTGCACCAAGTAGAAGTCAATATGGTCCGTTTTCAGGCGCTTGAGCTGCGCGTCCAGGAATTTGTCCATGTCCGCCCGGGACGTGACCGCCCAGATGGGGAGCTTGGTGGCGATGTAGAAACGGTCGCGCCCGAACTGCTTGACGCATTCGCCCACAAAGGGTTCGCTGTCGCCGCCCTCGGACTGGATCTTGCTGTGGTACGGCCAGCTGGTGTCGATATAGTTAAGGCCGCCGTCCAGGGCCCGGCCCACCAGCTTGAGGCCCTGGGGGTAATCAATCCTGCCGTAGTCATTGTCGATGACCGGCATGCGCATGGTGCCGAAGCCGAGTACTGAGACCTTTTCGCCGGTCTTGCCGAAGGTGCGGTAACGCATGTCGGCATTAAAATTGCGAATGGACTTGGTATCGCCGGTCCTTTCGGCTGCTGCGGCCTGGAGCACAGTAGCCCCGCTGCCGACCAAAGCGCCCGCAACACCTGCAAGCGCGGCCGATTTGATAAAATTTCGCCTGTTCATCGTTGTTCCTTTGTCTGAAGGTTGGTTATGGGCTTGCAGAACGCACACCATGCCGAGCGGTGTGGTGGCGGTTTGAGTGGGAGTATTGAGATAGGTCGTCAATTTCGTACGCCATGTTAAGCGGCAATCGGCAGTTTTGGTTCCATCATCCTGCTTCTGACAAACGCCGCTGGTGAGAGATAGCCAAGTGCTGCCTGGCGTCTTTGTCGATT
>NZ_JBAIYR010000403.1:0-2041 GCF_036763145.1 Desulfovibrio sp. 1188_IL3213
GCGGGCAGCCGCAAAGGCCGCCGTGTAGCCGCCGGGGCCGCCGCCGATGACGGTGAGGGTTTGGCTTTCGGCAGTCATGCCTAGTCCTCGTCTTCGGCAAGGGTGAGCTTGTAGGTGACCGGGAAGGCGTTTTCCAGCGAGCCCGTCACAAGGCAGCCCTTGCGCATGACTTTTTCAACCCGGTCGAAAATAAAGGCAAATTCCTCGTCCATAATGAACGGTCACGTCAATATCAATGCCGATGACGCGGCCCCGGCCCAGTTCGTCCGTGCCGGTGCGCACCGTGGCAGAGCCACGGATGCTGTCGTATTTGGCGTTGCGGGTGCCCAGGGCCTTGTCCAGCGCGGCACAATAGCAGTACAGGGCAGAGACCCCCAGCATCTTTTTGGCTACGCCCGCGCGCTCTTCGGAAGGCACCGCTTCTCCGTCGATGGAGATCATGCCGATGGCGGCCACATCCATATCAAGATCGCCCCTGGCCCCCTTGCGGGAGAGAGAAACACTGAGGTTATGCGACATGTCGAGTCCTCCGGAATGGGTTTGGAGCAATTGGCCTGCCTATTGCATTAATGGTGCCAGATGTCTTTGTGCGCGAGGCCCACGCCGGAGCTTGTGTTTTCTGGCACATCGGGTGATTGTCGCTTGCGAAACACGACATTTTTGTCGCGTATTGCGACAGAAAATGTAAAAGGTGATGCCATGACATTGTCTTCCCAGCCTTCTTTTTTGAACGTGGAAAAAAGTTATCGCCGTTTACTCAACCGTTTGCCGGGGATGGCATATCGTTGCCGCATTTTGGGCGACACCCGTGATGAAAAGAAAAACCTGATTTACGAACTGGAATTCGTCAGTCGGGGCTGTTACGACCTTTTGGGCATCACTGCCGGGGACATGCTCATGGGACATAACAACTGAGCGCATGACCCACCCCGATGACCTTGAGAGGACCCGAAAAACCATACGCGACAGTATTGTCGCGCGGGAATCCTACCAGGTCATGTACCGCCTTCTGCTGCCCTCCGGCCGGGTAAAATGGCTCTGGGACCAGGGCGAATGCGTGGACGATGAAGAGGGCTGTCCGCAGTATCTGGAAGGCCTGATCATGGACGTGAGCGAGCAGAAGTTTCAGGAGCTTGCCCTTCGTGAAGAAAATCGCGCACTGCGGGAATCTGTGGTCAATCTGCGCGGCCTGGGGGCAATGGTGGGGCAGAGCGAACCCATGCGGCAGCTCTACAGCCAGGTTCTGCGTGCTGCGGAAACGGATTCGAACGTCATCATTTACGGCGAAACCGGTTGCGGCAAAGACCTGGTGGCGCGCAGCATTCATGAATACAGCGGTCGCAAGGGCAACTATGTGCCCGTCAACTGCGGAGCCATTCCCGAGCAGTTGCTGGAAAGCGAGTTTTTCGGCCACGTCAAGGGGGCCTTTTCCGGCGCGCATGCCAATAAGGACGGCTATATCGGCGCGGCCCACGGAGGAACCCTGTTCCTGGACGAAATAGGCGAGCTGCCGCTGCACCTTCAGGTCAAGCTGCTGCGGGCCATTGAAAACAAGATGTACACCCCGGTGGGCGACAACCGGCCCCGCAAGTCTTCATTCAGGCTCATTGCGGCCACCAACCAGGATCTTGCGCATATGGTGCGCGAAAAGAAAATGCGTTCGGACTTCTACTACAGGGTGCATGTGCTTTCCATTACCCTGCCGCCGTTGCGTGAGCGGCAGGGCGACATTCCCCTGCTGGTGGATGCGTGGATGGAGCGGCGCAAGGTGTTCATGGTGCTGCCGCAGCACGTACGCCTGGCTATGGAGCGCTATGACTGGCCCGGCAACGTGCGCGAGCTTTACAATTTTCTGGACAGATACATGGCCTTTGGCGAGGAAGCCCTGTCTTCTCTGGGCGACCTGCATGCTGATGTGGGGCTGGTGCTCACCGTGGAGGCCGAGGCCGCCACGCTGGATCAGGCCGTCATGCGTCTGGAAGAGCGCATGATACGGCAGGCTCTGGACCAGTGCCGCTGGCAGAAGGGCCGGGCGGCGCAG
>NZ_JBAIYR010000404.1:0-2040 GCF_036763145.1 Desulfovibrio sp. 1188_IL3213
CGAAGCGGCTCTCGCCAGCATGCTGGTCAGCTGCGCGCCGGGCGTCGGCGTGATGAATATCGACAACGGCTACGGGGCCGCCTGTGCGGCGGCCAGAATCATCAACCTTTGTGCAACCAAATACCGGCATTCCGTGAGCGTCTTCAACGCCTCGCTTGCTCAAAACCAGGAATAGACATGAACGCTCAAGCAATAGAATCGCAAGAAATACGTTTCAGCACCCGCGCAGCCCATTGGTCCGCGGTGTTTTCCCTCTTCGTGGGAGTAACCGGCCTTATCGCCGCGGAATTCATCCCGGTCAGCCTGCTCACTCCAATCGCCCAAGACATGGGCATAAGTGAAGGCATGGCCGGGCAGTCGGTCACTGCGGTCGGGATATTCGCAGTCATAACCAGTATTCTTTTGGCCCCACTGACCCGAAAAATAGACCGGCGGCATGTCCTGCTCTTTTTCTCCGTGCTGATGGTGGCATCAAATGTCATCGTCGCGCTCGCGCCCACCTACCCGATCATGCTGATCGGGCGCGGCATGCTCGGCATTTGCGTGGGCGGCTTCTGGTCCATGGCCTCGGCCGTGACCTTGCAACTGGTGCCCACCAAGGACGTGCCAAGGGCGCTTAGCATCGTGTATGCGGGGGTATCGGTGGCCACCATCATTTCGCTGCCGCTCGCCAGTTACCTCGGCCACCTGGTCGGTTGGCGGAATATCTTCTTTATGGGTGCGGGAATAGGACTTGTAGCGCTGGTCTGGCAGTTTCTGACCCTGCCTTCCATGCCGGCACGCGACGGGAACAACTTCCGCAACATGTTCGGGCTGCTCAAACGCGGCTGGGTGCTGGCCGGGATCGGCGCCACCATCTTCAGTTACGGCGGCTATCACGTTTTCTTTACCTACCTGCGCCCGTTCCTGCAGCTTGACCTGCAGCTCGCGCCCGGTGCTCTTTCCGCCGTACTGCTGGCCTTCGGCGTAGCCAACTGCGCGGGCACCTTCATTGCCGGTGCCATTCTCGGCAAGCATTTCCGGGCAACGCTCCTGGGCATTCACCTGGCCCTGTCGGCTCTTGCCGTGCTGCTTTTCGCCACCAACGGCGAGGTCGGCGTGAATACCGGCCTGGCCATCGCCTGGGGCTTTATTTTCGGCTTCATCCCGGTCGCCTGGTCCACCTGGATAACCCGCACCCTGGCGGACAAGGCGGAAATCGCGGGCGGCGTGTCCGTGGCCGCCATCCAGTTCTCCATCGGCCTCGCGGCCGGAATCGGCGGGATTACCTTCGACAGCATGGGCATCGGCGGCATTTTCGTCGCGGCCGCCGTCATCCAGGTACTGGCCGCGGTTCTGATAAAAGCCAGCTTTATGGCCTTTGCCAGAGAAAACGGCCGCCCGGCCTGATACGGCTGAAAAACAGACGGAGAATACCATCATGGCAAAAAACGATAAGAACCACGGACGCGACAAGGCCCATGAACACGGGGCCGAAGAACATCACCATCAGCACGACCATGAACATGGGCACGGCCACCACGAACATGCCCATCATGAACATCATCACCATGAGCACGCGGCAGGTCCCGTTCTGACAGTGCGCGCCAACTCAGGACTTTCCGGCGACATGATGCTCGCGGGCCTGGCCACCCTGGCCGGACTCGGCGCCACGGAGTTGGAAGCCCTGGTCAAGGAGCTCGGCCTTCCCGCCCTGGAAGGGGCGTTGAAAATAGAGCCGAAATCCGTCAACCATATCGCGGGCGTCGGATGCTCCATAACCCTCCCGCACGAACACGCGCACAGGACGCTGGCGGAAATCAAACGGATCATCGCCGATTCGGCCATGCCCGAAGAAGCGAAAGAGCTTGCAGTCCGCGCCTTCAGCATCCTCGGAGAAGCGGAAGGCGCCGTGCACGGCAAGAAAACGGACGACGTGACCTTCCACGAGGTCGGGGCGCTGGACAGCATTCTGGACACCTGCCTCGCCTGCAGGCTGTTCACCATCATCAAGCCCGCGCGGTTCGTGTGCAGCCCGCTTCCCGTGGCCGACGGAGCCAT
>NZ_JBAIYR010000405.1:0-2030 GCF_036763145.1 Desulfovibrio sp. 1188_IL3213
TCACCCACGGACAGCCGCGATGGGCAGAGCAAGAAAAAACGTCTCAAGGGCCGCCGCACGGTTGATTTCCAGCAGGGAAATTTCGGCGGACGCCGTGATGATGACGACAGCCAGCGCCTGAACCGGGGCAAGGGGCGCCGCAAAGGCGGCAAGCCCGTCAACTCGCAGGCCACCCAGCCGCTCAAGGCCGCGAAACGCAAGATCCGCGTTACCGAGGCTATCCGCGTGGCCGACATGGCCCACCAGATGGGCCTCAAAGCCAACGAGATCATCAAGATTCTCTTTGGCCTTGGCGTCATGGCTACCATCAACCAGGCTCTGGACTTCGACACGGCCACTCTGGTGGCTTCCGAATTCGGTTACGAGGTGGAAAAGGCCGGCTTCTCCGAAGACGACTACCTGACCCCCAAGGAAGTGGACGCGCCCGAAACCCTCAAGCCGCGCCCGCCCGTCGTGACCATTATGGGCCACGTTGACCACGGCAAAACCTCACTGCTTGACGCCATACGCAAGTCCAACGTCACCGGCGGCGAAGCCGGGGGTATTACGCAGCATATCGGCGCCTACCACGTGAAGACCAAGCGCGGCGAGATTGTCTTCCTCGACACGCCCGGTCACGAAGCCTTTACGGCCATGCGAGCCCGCGGCGCGCAGGTGACGGACCTTGTCATCCTTGTGGTGGCTGCCGACGACGGCGTGATGGAGCAGACCCGCGAAGCCATCAACCATGCCCGCGCCGCTGGCGTGCCTATCATGGTTGCCGTCAACAAGATGGACAAACCCAGTGCCGACCCCGACCGTGTGCTGCGTGAACTGGCCGAACTGGGCCTGCAGGCCGAAGAATGGGGCGGCGATACCATTGTTGCCAAGGTGGCTGCCAAGACCCGCATGGGCCTTGACGACCTGCTTGAAATGGTGGCCCTGCAGTCTGAAATTATGGAACTCAAGGCCAACCCCGATAAGGTCGCCAAAGGCCGCATCGTGGAAGCCAAGCTGGACAAGGGCCGTGGCCCCGTTGCCACCGTGCTTATCCAGGAAGGAACCCTGCATCAGGGCGACAACTTTGTGTGCGGTCCCTTCTCCGGGCGCGTTCGCGCGCTCATGAGCGATCAGGGCAAAAAGGTCAAGGAGGCCGGACCGTCTCTGCCGGTGGAAGTGCAGGGTTTTGAGGGCGTTCCGGAAGCTGGCGAAGAGTTCTTTGTGGTCAGCGATGAAAAGCTGGCACGCCGCATCGCCGATTCCCGCGCCATCAAACAGCGCGAACGTGAACTGGCCTCCGAATCGCGCGTGACGCTCGAAACCTTCCTTTCGCAGCGCAAGTCCGATCAGGAAACCCTTACGCTCAACCTTGTGCTCAAGTCCGACGTGCAGGGCAGCCTGGAAGCCATCACCGAAGCGCTGGTCAAGCAGAGCACGGACAAGGTGCGCATCAACGTTGTGCACGGTGGCACCGGCGCCATTACCGAATCGGACATTCTGCTGGCTTCCGCCTCGCAGGCCATCATCATCGGCTTCAACGTGCGGCCCGCAGCCAAGATCAAGGATGTGGCCGAACACGAAAACGTGGATATCCGTTTCTACGAGATCATCTACAAGCTGGTGGACGACATCAAGAGCGCCATGGCTGGCATGCTGGCTCCCGTGCAGCGTGAAGTCTACCTCGGCCAGGCCGAAGTGCGCGACACCTTCAGTGTGCCCAAGATCGGCATCATCGCGGGCTCCTACGTGGCCGACGGCAAGATCGCCCGTAACGCCGGGGTGCGCCTGCTGCGCGACGGCGTGGTGGTCTACACCGGCAAGATCTCTTCCCTCAAGCGCTTCAAGGATGACGCCAAGGAAGTCGTCAAGGGCAACGAATGCGGCGTGGGCCTGGAAAACTTCAATGACATCAAGATCGGCGACATCCCGGGAATGGCGTTTGGTTCTGGCTAGAGCAATTTCACTTTGAAATTGCCCTGGCGGCTGCGTGAGCAGTCGCCCGCCGCAAAGATGCAAGCGCAATTTACTTGCGCGGTTAAGCATCAAAGCGA
>NZ_JBAIYR010000406.1:0-2027 GCF_036763145.1 Desulfovibrio sp. 1188_IL3213
CTCTGTTCTGTATCCTGGGCTGCCTCCCGTGGGTGCGGTAGGCGATGACCTGCCGGATCTGCGCCAATGGAAAGCCCGGGCCGAAGAAGCCTATGTGCGAAGCGTATGGAGCGCCAGCAACGGCGATGCGCGCAAGGCCGCCGGTATGGCCGGAGTTTCGCGCGGGCACTGGTATGAGCTTATGAAAAAGCACGGGCTGTAGACAGTGTCATCACGAGCGCCTTTTCCGGTATCTCTGCGTCGAACTTCGCCTTTTATTCCGGTCGAGTACCATAAGAGTACACTCCCTGCATAAAAGGCTCGTTCTCCTTGATATACCAAGGAAATTCATCTCGTGACGACACTGTCCAGAGCAATTTCACTTTGAAATTGCTCTGGCGTCTGCGTGAGCAGACGTTCGCTACGGAGGCGTAAGCGCAGTTTATCTGCGCGATTAAACGCCGAAGTGAGCGTGCCTTAAACTTTGAGAATGTATATTCTCAAAGTTAATCTGCTCTAGAGCAATTTCACTTTGAAATTGTTCTGGCGTCTGCGTGAGCAGACGTTCGCTACGGAGGCGTAAGCGCAGTTTATCTGCGCGATTAAACGCCGAAGTGAGCGTGCCTTAAACTTTGAGAATGTATATTCTCAAAGTTAATCTGCTCTAGGATGGGGCGTACGTAAAGCCCCTGAGGAACCGGCGGGCGCGGCGTTGCTGCAAAGGTTCTGTTGCCCCTGCCTTCAGGCATGGCGGGCATGCGCGAAAAATTGCCGAAAGATGGCGGTACACGTCAATATTCCGGGTATGAAAGAAAAGCGGGCGCAGCCGGGCAAGAGTTCTTGCATCGCGGCATAAAAGGCGCTATAGCGAAAAAAACCGGATTATTAAAGGCAATATAACAGCGTATGAACAAGAATTCCATTACCATCAAAGGGTATGTTACGGCGATGCCACGCTCTGTGGATGCGCGGCAGGCCAGGGTGGCCGTGGTTCAGGACGATGTGGAATACCGCATCGTGCCGCGCGGCGCTGGCGTGGATCTGGATGATGCAGTGAGTCTTCCCGTGGAGGTTTCCGGGCTGCTCGAAGAGGCGGACGGCGTGAGCTATCTTGTTGTTCGCGGCTATACGGTGCTTGAAGACGACTCCTGGCTTGAGGAGTAGGGTCTCACCGTTCCCGCCCGGCCCTGCCGGAATGCTTCCGGCAGTCGGTTCCGCTTTTGACGCATGTTTTTTCATGGCGGCATCTGCTGCCTGTTCCCTGCTTTTGCAGTACGGCTGCGCGGCGGGCGGCTAGAGCAGTTAACGAATGAAATGAGTTAACTGCTCTGCAAGGATTTTCTTGAAAATCCTTGCCACGAAATGCGAGAAGGCAGGCTTTTGCCTGCCGTAAGCGAGCATTTCAAGTGTTAAATGCTCTAGGGCGGCGACTACAGAAAAAACTTCAAACCTGTCTCAGCTTCTCCCAAAATATCGTTCCCTGTTTTTGAAAAGACGGCGTATGGCTGTCGCAGGCACATGGGCGGATTGGGCAAAGCCAAAACGCACTGAGAAAAAATGCCCCCCCGCCGACTGCTGACAGTCGGCGGGGTTTTTTGCGCCGGGCGCTGTTATTTTTTCATGTCGCCAATGAGAGCACTGAGATTCTGCGCCTGCCGGGCCAGGTCGCTGACGGCAAGGGCCGCCTCGTGCATGGCTTCAGCGGTCTGGTGTACCACATCATTCACTGTGGTGATGGAGCGGTTGATCTCTTCACTGGCAACGGACTGCTGCTCGCTGGCCGCGGCAATGGCATTGACCTGGTCGGCCGTGGCCTCCACCGTGCTGACGATCTCTCCCAGGGCCTGGCCGGACTGATTGGCGAATTCTGTGGCCTGGCTTACCTGTTCCGTGGCGGTTTCCATCGCGGTCATGCTTTTGGCGGTGCTCGCCTGGATGGACGTGATGGCTGCTCCCACATCGTGGGTGGAGGCCATGGTTTTTTCGGCCAGCTTGCGCACTTCATCGGCCACCACGGCAAAGCCGCGCCCGGCGTCACCGGCGCGGGC
>NZ_JBAIYR010000407.1:0-2024 GCF_036763145.1 Desulfovibrio sp. 1188_IL3213
GCTGCAGCCTGGGGCTTGAATGCCTGCGGCATATGGACGAGGCCCAGGTGGCGGCGGCCAAGGCCCTTGTGGAAGCCGGAAACGTGGCGCTGAAGCTGGCGGACAATGACCTGCTGCTTTACTGCACCGTGACGGCCCACGCACAGGGGCATAGCGGCAAAGCCGAACTTGTGGACAGTCATGCCAATATCACGCGGGTATGGCGTGACGGCAAGCTCGTGTTCGCCAAGGAAGAACAGGCGGAAAGCGAAACCGGCCAGGGCCGCCCCTGGCCTCTGACCCTGTCGGGCATTTATGACTTTGCCGTGGGCGCTCCCCTTGAGGACATATCATTTATCCTTGAAGCCGCGCGCATGAACCGCACGGTGGCCGAAGAAGGGCTGAAAAGCCAGTACGGGCTTGCCGTGGGCAAAAGCATGGATGCCCAGATCCGTCAGCGCATTCTGGCGGACGACATGGCCTCCTTTGCCGTCAAGCTCACTGCGGCGGCTGCCGACGCGCGCATGGCGGGCATCATGATGCCTGTCATGAGCAATTCCGGCAGCGGCAATCAGGGCATTACCTGCACCATGCCGGTGGTGGCCTGCGCCATCCGTCTGCAGATCGGCGATGAAGCCCTGACCCGGGCGCTTATCATGAGCCATCTCACGTCCATCCATGTCAAGCATCATCTGGGGCGGCTCTCTGCCCATTGCGGGGCCATGGTGGCCGGTACGGCCTCTGGCTGCGGCATAGCCATGCTGCTCGGCGGTGGCCTCAGGGAAATGGAAATGACCGTGCGCAACATGGTGGGCAACATGGCGGGCATGATCTGCGACGGGGCAAAAAGCTCCTGCGCGCTCAAGGTCGCCTCGGCCGTGGGCGCGGGTATACAGGCCGCCATGCTTGCCATGAGCGGTTCCGCCGTGCCCGGCAATGAAGGTATTGTGGATGATGACATTGAGGTCTGCATCGCCAATCTGGGACGTCTGGGGTCCACCGGCATGCGCGAGACCGACAAGGTCATTCTGGATATCATGCTGCACAAGAGCTAAAGCCCTTCAGGCGAAAGAGATGCATAAAAAAGGAAGCGTACCCCGTTTGCTGCGGCGTACGCTTCCTTTTTGTGTTTTCTGCTGCTCACGGGCGCGGCCCGTTTAGAGCAATTTCACTTTGAAATTGCTCTGGCGGCTGCGTGAGCAGACGTTCGCTACGGAGGCGTAAGCGCAGTTTATCTGCGCGGTTAAACGCCGAAGTGAGCGTGCCTTAAACTTTGAGAATGTATATTCTCAAAGTTAATCTGCTCTAGTCCGGGCTGTCTGGTCTTGCCCGCAAGCGCGTGCGCGGTGTGCATTTTTGCCCTTGGGGTGCGCGGCAACTGCCGCACAGGTCAGGCTGCCGTGTCTTTTACAGCGCAGGCATGCCGATGCCGGGCAGCGCCTCTTCCAGACTGTACCCAAGGGCCAGCAGCGGCGCTTCTTCAAAGGGTTTGCCGATGAGCTGCATGCCGACGGGCATGCCGCTTTCCTTTCCAAGGCCCACAGGCAGGGACAGGCCCGGCAGACCGGCCAGGTTCAGCGACAGGGTGTAGGCGTCCATAAGGTATATCTGCAAGGGATCAGCGGTATTGCCGCCCATATCGCGCGCAGTCACGGGAGATACGGGGGCCAGCAGGGCATCGCACTGGCCGAGGGCCGCGAGCAGTTCGTCACGGATAAGACGGCGCACCTGTGCGGCCTTGCGGTAGTAGGCATCGTAATAGCCGGATGACAGCACATAGGCCCCAAGCATGATACGGCGTTTGACTTCCGGCCCGAAGCCTTCGGTGCGGCTGTGCACATAAAGGTCATCAAGATTCTTGATGTCCGCCGAGCGGTGGCCGAAGCGCACGCCGTCGAAACGGGCCAGGTTGGAGCTGGCTTCGGCCATGGCGATAATGTAGTAGGTGGCGATGGCCGCGTCCGTATGGGGCAGGCTTACTTCCACCAGTTCCGCGCCCTGCTCCCTGGCCGTCTGTATGGCGGCCTCGCAGGCTGCGCGCACTT
>NZ_JBAIYR010000408.1:0-2014 GCF_036763145.1 Desulfovibrio sp. 1188_IL3213
GCCTGCCCATAACCAGCAGGTCGTCCGGGCTGTCCCAGCGTGGCTGGGCCACAAGGCCCGCGCGAAAGCCGTGGTGAATGAGCCAGCGTGCCAGCAGCACACTGCCGAACGAGGAATGGTCCACATAGGCATCACCGGTGACGAAGAGCACGTCCAGGCTGTCCCAGCCGAGGGCGTGCATTTCTTCCGCGCTCATGGGGACAAAAAGGGGCTGCCCGTGAGGGCTGTCAGGGCCGGAGACGGAAGCGGCCCCGGCATTCCCTGCGGAACGCCGGGGCGCGGAAAAGGCCGGGACGGAGCGTCTAGTTGCCATTGGGCGGCGTAACCAGCGGCAGTTCGGGGTTGCCCGGATTGGGCATCATGGGATCACCGGGAGCGCCCATGGGGCCTCCGCCCATACCACGGTTGGGGCGCATGCCGGAAGAGTGGTCTTTCATAAAGGCGCTCCACTCATCAATGGAGATGAAGCCGTCGCCGTCCTGGTCAATGGCCACAAAGGCTTCGTCGCGCATGTTGGGAAAAAGCGCCTTGAATTCTTCGCGGCTGACCTTGCCGTCCTTGTTGGTGTCCATTTGGCTGTATTTGTCGGCCGAGCCGCCTCCGCCACCCATGCCGGGCATGGCTTGCGCCGGAGACGCCATAAGAATAATGGCGGCCAGCAGCGGCAGCAGGGACAGTTTGAGCAGGTCCGGAATATCGGGCAGATTCAGGGTGCGCGTCATGAGATTCTCCTTGAGATTGCTGATGCCGCGCGGCCTTATGCCGGGCGGAGCCGTACCCCTTGCGGGGAGACGGCAGGCACGCCGAGCGGCGGCCCATACTTGTAAATAAGCTTGCAAAAAGCGTTGGCAAGCACGTATGCGCCATGCCGTACGCACTATTTTTCATACAGCGTGTTTTACGCCGTGTTATGAGAACGGTTTGCCTTTTGAGGCGGTGTTTTGCTGAAGGGCCCTGCCTGAATGAAGCAACGCCGTCAAACGGCATACATCAGCGTTTTCCAAACGCTCACTGCTCTATTCGTGGCGAAAGCCCGCCCCTTCTTTTTCCATACGCTCAATGCACAGGGTCAGGTTGTCCGGTTCGCCCGTGCGGTGGTCATCGGGATACAGCAGTGCGCCCATATAAAAAATGGATCCAAGCCGCAGGGCTGTGCGCGCGCTGGCTGAAAAATTTTCCAGGGCCATAGCCACGTTGAAGCGCAGCTCGCCGGGCAGAAATTCCAGCATGGGTTTGGCATCATCGCCCAAGGATGCCAGCAGTTCGGCCTTTTGGCGCATGGCGGCATTATGGCCGGGGGTATCACCGGCGTCAAGATATTGCAGGGCCTGCGCCTGGGCCTGCATCACCTGGGTATGGCGTTGGCGAAGCCACTGGGTAAGCTGGCCCAGGGCGGGATTGGCGGATTGCTCTTGGCTCATGCGTCCTCCTTGGTTTCTCCGGTTTCCGGGGCATTCCGGTGGGGACAGCATACTCCTTTGCGTTCTTTCTGTATATGGAAAGCGTTGCGCTTGAGCTTTGCAGCCCGGTAGCGTCCGCTCCCGCCCGGCCCGCCTAGAGCAGATTAACTTTGAGAATATACATTCTCAAAGTTTAAGGCACGCTCACTTCGGCGTTTAACCGCGCAGATAAACTGCGCTTACGCCTCCGTAGCGAACGTCTGCTCACGCAGACGTCCGAGCAATTTAAAAGTTAAATTGCTCTAAGCGCCGAAGCGAGCGTGCCTTGGATTTTGGGAATAGTCTCCAGTTTATGCCCGAGATCTTTACGCAACGACGGGCTGGCAACGAAGGTTTGCTGTCGCCTGCACAATTTTTCCAACCGGTCAAAGCCCATGCCGTTGATGGCATTGCGCGGCGCGAAGGGAGATCACCGAGCGAAGCGAGGAAGCTCCCGCAGCATAAGACGCGCAGCCCTCGCGAT
The DNA here is from genome assembly GCF_036763145.1 of Desulfovibrio sp. 1188_IL3213. Lineage (NCBI taxonomy): Bacteria > Pseudomonadati > Thermodesulfobacteriota > Desulfovibrionia > Desulfovibrionales > Desulfovibrionaceae > Desulfovibrio > Desulfovibrio sp. 1188_IL3213. The sequence continues at coordinate 1,924 of NZ_JBAIYR010000408.1, forward strand.
CCTTCGGTAATAGAACGCCCCTGGGGTGGTCCGGGGGGAGTGCAGAGGGGGCCTCGGAGGGGCAAAGCCCCTAACAGGCCCCCTCTGCCGC
>NZ_JBAIYR010000409.1:0-2007 GCF_036763145.1 Desulfovibrio sp. 1188_IL3213
GCCGGAAAGGATGATGGCCTGGGGCTTCATGGCGGCAACCTGCGGGGCGGGGGTCACGCAGGAATGAATTTCGGAGTATACCCCGGCCTCGCGCACGCGGCGCGCGATAAGCTGGGTAACCTGGGAGCCGTAGTCTATTATAATGACCTTGCTGGGCATAGCGTCCTCATGATCTGTATGAGCTTCGCGCGCCGGGGCGCGCCGGTTGCCTGTCTGCACGGGCGTGCGCCTTTCGGCGCAGCGCACCCTAGTTTTCAATGCGATAGTTGGGGGCTTCCTTGGTGATCACCACGTCGTGCACATGGCTTTCGCGCAGGCCTGCCGGAGATATTTCGCAGAAGGTGGTATTTTCAAACAGTTGCGTGAGGTTGTGCGCGCCCACATAGCCCATGCCCGACCGCAGGCCGCCCATGAGCTGGTACACGGCTTCCATAACCGGGCCACGGTACGGCACACGGCCCACAATGCCTTCAGGCACGAGTTTTTTGCTCTTTTCCTGGAAGTAGCGGTCAGAGCTGCCTTCTTTCATGGCATCGATGGAGCCCATGCCCCGGTAGATTTTATATGTGCGGCCCTGGTACAGGATTGTTTCGCCCGGGCTTTCTTCCGTGCCGGCGAAAAGTGAGCCGACCATTACGGAATGCGCGCCCACCACAAGGGCCTTCACAATGTCGCCCGAAAACTTGATGCCGCCGTCGGCAATGCAGCAGCGGTCCATTTCGCGCGCGGCACGGCCGCCGTCCATAATGGCCGTGACCTGAGGTACGCCCACGCCCGCCACAATGCGGGTGGTGCAGATGGAACCGGGGCCGATGCCCACCTTGACGGTGTCGGCGCCGGCTTCAAGGATGGCCTTGGCTCCTTCGTAGGTAGCCACGTTGCCGGCCACAAGCTGGCAGTTGGGAAACGCCGACTTGACCATTCGAATGGCCTTGATGAAGTTGACGGAATTCCCGTGTGCAGAGGCAAGCACCAGAACGTCGGCCCCGGCCTCAAGCAGTTGCTCGGCGCGGGATTCGCAATCCTTGCCGATGCCGATGGCCGCGCCCACGCGCAGGCGCCCGGCGGCGTCTTTGCAGGCGTTGGGATATTTTTGCACCTTGTCGATATCTTTCATGGTGATCAGGCCGCGCAAATGACCATCTTCGTCCACCACAAGCAGTTTTTCAATGCGGTGCTCGTGCAGGTGCTGCTTGGCTTCGGCAAGGGATGTGCCCATAGGTACGGTAACGAGATTTTCGCTGGTCATGACGTCGGCCACGCGCACGGCCTGGCCGTCTTCGACAAAGCGCACGTCACGATTGGTAAGAATGCCCACAAGGCGGTCGTCGGCCACAACCGGCAGGCCGGAAACGCGGAAGTCCGACATGAGGTCAAGAGCTTCCTGCACCGTATTGTTGGGCGAAATGGTTACCGGGTCGAGGATCATGCCGCTTTCGCTCTTTTTGACCCTTTCAACTTCAAGGCGCTGCCGGGACACGGGCATGTTTTTATGGACAATGCCGATGCCGCCCATGCGAGCCATGGAAATCGCCATGGCCGATTCCGTTACGGTGTCCATAGCGGCAGAAAGCAGGGGGATGCGCAGGGGGATGGAAGGGGTAAGCCAGGTGGCTATGTCCACGGCATCAGGAGTAATGTCCGAATAGCCGGGAATGAGCAAAATGTCGTCAAAGGTCAGCGCTTTGCCGCGATTGGTGAACATGGCATCCTCGTAATATGCTGGAATAATTGTTCAAATTGTAGTCTAACAGGGTATCCCCTTGCGGGCCGTATGTCAATGCGGGCTGTGGCTCTGCGGTCGGGCCTGCCGGGTTTGCGGTCGTGCCGCGCGCTCCTGTAGCGAAGCGGGTGCTTGCGCGTACAGTTTTTGAGCGGCCTTGGCAAGTGCCGGAGGGCGCTTTTTTGTTCAAGGCTTGACGTGAGGCGGCAAACATCCTATGAATCACCACTTCGCCCCTGTGGGGCGCATGCGCCGTGCGGCGGCCGCGTGCAGGCATGTCTGCA
>NZ_JBAIYR010000410.1:0-1981 GCF_036763145.1 Desulfovibrio sp. 1188_IL3213
TCAAGCGCAGCCAGAGCAGCCTCTTCTGCCAGAATGTTGACGGAAAAAGGCAGCCGCGCCCGCCACCAGAAGTCGGCCAGCCCCTGCGGCAGAATGCCGTAGCCCACGCGCAGACCGGCCAGACCGAAGCTTTTGGAAAAAGTGCGCAGAAAAACCGTGTTTTCGGGCAAAATGCCACCGGCCAGCAGGGATGTTTCCTGCTCGTTTTCCGCAAAATCCATATAGGCCTCGTCCACAATCAGCAGGCAGCGGGGCGCGATGTCCGCCAGACGGCGGGCCAGTTGGGCCACGGCCTCACGCGGGGGGCAGTACCCCGAGGGATTGTCCGGCGTGGTCACGAACACAAGGCGTGTGTTGCCGTCCACATGTGAGAGCAGCGCATTGAAGTCAAAGGAAAAATCATCGTTAAGGGGCTGTCGCCGCACCTCAACGCCGCCGATGCGTCCCTGAATGGGGTAAATGCTGAAGCATGGCTCAAAACACACAATATTGTGTACACCCGGCTCGGCCATGATGCGGATAAGCAGGTCGATGATCTCGTCCGAGCCGTTGCCCACGACCACGCGGGCAGGCTCAAGGCCGTGCCTGCGGGCCAGCGCTTCCACCAGGCGGGGGTTGCCGCCCTGCGGATAGCGAAAACCCATGTCGGCATGACGGCGCACAGCTTCCACCGCCAGAGGGGGCATACCCAGAGGGTTTTCATTGCTGGCCATTTTGATGACCTGGGCGAGGCCGTATTTTTGCTGGATTTCCGCAATGGACAGGCCGGGAACATAGGCTTTGAGGGCAAGAATTTCCTGCCGCACGCTGATCTGAAACATGCTTTCTCCATTACCGGCTGCGGGACTGACCGGCAACAAGCGTTTGGGGCTGAAGAGCATTGGGGATAATGTGTGAAATCCGGGCAAGACTGCCGCTGTATCCGTTCATGCTTTTTGTGTGCCTTGCTGTCTGGCCTGGGGCTTTTCCGGTAAAAATCCGCCTTTCTGCCTGGCGGATCTTATGGGACCAAAAACAAGGCGGCCCGTATTTCTGTTTCGGGCCGCGCTCCCTGATGGAGACGCGGCCCGGGTGTGACATTCTGCGGCAGGGGTGCGCAGCACTGCCTTTTGTCCACGCCTTCTGCGTGAAGGCGGGTAAAGGCTTGGGCTGCCTAGCTGGGGCGCACTGTCAGCACGGGCATGTCGGCGTTTTTTACCACCTTTTCGGCTACGGAGCCAAAAAGAATGCGGTCAATGCCCTTGCGTCCGTGGGTTCCCATAACAATGACGTCCACTTTTTCCTCATGCGCGTGGGCCAGGATTTCTTCAGCGGCGTAGCCGATGAGAACCTTGCCTGTGGATTCGACCCCGGCGAAATTTTCGGCTACGAAAGATTCCATGGATTTTTCTGCGCCGGACACTATTTCGCCCACAAAGTTCTCAATGGTGTTGGGGGGCACATGAAAGCCCACATACTGGCTCAGCGAAGGCGCGGTATAAACAACTACAACGCTTGCGTTGAATCCTTTTGCAAGCAGAACTGCATATTCGGCCACATCCTTGCTGTGTTCGGAGAGGTCTACCGCACAAAGAATCTTTTTGATTTCCTTCATGGCAAGCTCCTGTTCCCCGTGGGAGGATGCTAGGGTTAGTAAAGGTACAGTTTCCACAACCACGTTTTGCCGCCGTGCGACGGTTTTAGGACTGCTGGTGGTGATCTTTGTGAAATTTTAGGTTTTTTTACAGCAATAGACAAGACATTTCGCAGGGCATATGTTTGGTGTGCGGAAAAAATTTCCTCTTCCCGTGCAGGGGCATGCCGCAAAAACGGCCAGTTACGGCTGAAAGAGCCTTGGCAGTGTTTTTGCATAAAATGCGACAAAATGCGGAACGCCAACCCTGGAGGCGACATGAAGATCAATAACGAACAACTGGCAGCCCTGCTGCGCCAGCAGGAGCAGTCCGCCGGTGCGGCCCACAGGCCCGCCGGGCAGGGAGCA
>NZ_JBAIYR010000411.1:0-1979 GCF_036763145.1 Desulfovibrio sp. 1188_IL3213
GGGCGCTGCGCAGAAGCCGCGCACGTCAAAGCCGCTGGCATTGACGCATTCGGCTATTTCGGCAACGGCCTTGGCCATGTTGCCGCCACCGCGCTGCATGGCATCGCCCACGGCTTCTTCCGAGCATTCCACTACAAAATCCACGTCCGCCGGAGCCATGCCCGCATTCCTGATCAGGTGCAGCAGGCAAAGCACGGCGCTGGCCTTGCTGGCGAGATTTTCCAGCATTATGCCGGCTTCAAGATTTTCATCGGTATCGTGGGCGCGGCGGCAGCAGCCCGCCACCTTGCCGCCAAAATACAAGGGCAGCGCGTGGTGCTTTTCCACGGCCTCAAGAATGTCGGCCTCGGGCCTGCCCTTTTCCAGACGGGCCATCTGCTTTTCGCCCATGACCGGATTTTGGGCCAGCTTGACGGCCACGGCCGAGGCAAAGCCCTCTTCAAGCCAGATAAGGTCAAAAACGTCGCAAATATCCATAAGCCCGATGAATTCGTCCTCGGGCATGATTTCGCCGAATTTGCCGAAGCGCTGCACGTCACCCGGGTTGTCTATCCAGGGTGCGGGGGCTGCGGCCAGCTCGTCCACGCTCATGGCGCCTATATAGGTTTTGTTGGGCGCGTAAGAAGCGGCCTGTTCATAGGTTTGCGCGTGCTTTGGCAATTCGCGCAGGAATTCTGAATCGGGCTTGGCGCGCCGCTCCTGCGCCGGTGTGCCGCCGTGATGCAGGGCCAGTTCCGGCGCAAAGTTCAGGCAATACGCCGCGGCCTTGATGCCAACAGTTTTCATGCTGCTATCCTCCAGCGTCTTTGCAGAGCACTGTCACTGGTAAAGAATTGCTTGACGGCAGGCCGTGCCTGCCTGTTCCTGTGCGTTGCATGGGTGGCAAAACCCTGCGGGTCATGCACGCAATCGTTACTTGACGCTCTGATGTTGAAGGTAGGCATAGGCCGACATGGCGGCCCTTGCGCCGTCGCCAGCCGCTGTAACAACCTGACGCAACGAGGTGTCGCGCACGTCGCCGGCGGCAAAAATGCCTGGGACAGAGGTCTGCAGATTGGCGTCGGTGACTATCCAGCCGCCGTCATCCGTCTGCAGCAGACCGTGCAGAAATTCGGCATTGGGCAGGGTGCCGATAAAAATGAACACGCCGCTCAGGTCAATCTGGCGAATTTCATTGGTCTTCACGTTGCGCACCATGATTTTTTCAACCATGTCGCTGCCTTCAATGGATTCCAGCACGCTGTCCATCACGGGAACAATCTTGGGATTTGCCAGAGCGTGCTCCACCACCAGCCTGTCGGCGCGGAATTCGTCGCGGCGGTGGATAAGGTAGACCTTGGAGGCAAAGCCCGTGAGGTAGCATGCCTCTTCCACCGCAGTGTTGCCGCCGCCGATGACGGCCACTTCCAGATCTTCAAAAAAAGCCGCGTCGCACACGGCGCAATAGGAAACGCCCATGCCCGTGTATTTCTTTTCTCCGGGGCAGCCCTGTTTGCGAAAATAGGCTCCGCTGGCGACGATCACGGCCCCGGCGGCGATTTCCGTGCCGTCCTTGAGCGTGATTATTTTTTCGTTGCCGCGAGTTTCGAGCTTTTGCACCGAAACCGAACGGAATTCCGCCTTGAAGAACTCCGCATGCGCGCGAAACGCGTCGGCCAGCCCCGTACCCGTGCCGTCAATGATGCCGGGATAGTTTTCCACCCTGCTGGTGGTCAGTATCTGGCCGCCGGGACGGCCTTTTTCCAGAACAAGGGTATCAAGACCGGCGCGCTTGCCGTAAATGGCGGCGGAAAGGCCCGCCGGGCCAGCGCCGATAATGACCAGTTCACGCTTTTCCATAAAAACTCCTTAAAAGGGCCGTATGCGTACGCCGCGCTGTTGCCGCGAGGTTCGCTGTGTGTCCTCCGGTTTTCGGCTTCGGCAAGGCCCGGCTTGCGGCGATGCCTTTTCCGGCACGCGGCACGGAACTCGTGGTCTTG
>NZ_JBAIYR010000412.1:0-1972 GCF_036763145.1 Desulfovibrio sp. 1188_IL3213
TGGGCGCGTCAGTGCAAGGCGGGCCAGCCAGTCCTGGGCGCGCCGGAACTCGGTGGAAGGGGTCTTTAAAAACTTCAGCCGGGCTGGTATGTTGGAAAAAAGATCACGCACCTCCACCAGCGTTCCCCTGTGCAGGGCCGCCGGGCCGGAGCTTTTGAGCAGCCCGTGTTCCACCTCTACCCGGTGGGCCGCAGCCTGCCCCGCAGCGTCCCGAACGGCGGAGGTTATGGTAAAGCGCGAGACCGAGGCGATGCTCGGCAAAGCCTCGCCCCGGAAGCCATAGGAGAGGATACGCTCAAGGTCTTCCAGGCAGCTTATTTTGCTGGTGGCATGGCGGGTGACGGCCAGCTCAAGGTCTTCCGCAGGAATGCCGCAGCCGTCGTCCTGTACACTGATACGGCTTTGCCCGCCGTTTTCAAGGCAGACATCAATCTGACAGGCCTGGGCATCCAGGCTGTTTTCCACCAGTTCTTTCAACACGCTGGCGGGCCGTTCAACCACTTCGCCGGCAGCGATCTGGTTGCGCAGCTCGGGCGGCAGCAGGCGTATATGACTATTTTTTTCAGACATGGTTTCAGTGTATGCGCCCCTGTGCGGCATGGCAAGCGGCGGCGCAGGCCGGGAAAAAACGCTCCCGCAGGACGGCGCAGGGCTTGCCTTGCCGCCAGGGGTGCTTATGTATGGAAGGCAAGGCTTAAAAGGCGCGACGCCGCAAACACGCAGGTAAGCGCAGCGCGCCGGATGCTGAGGGAGGAAACAATGCACGAAAACATCATGAAAGCCATTGCCGAACCTTTGCGCGGCCCCTTGTCGCCCAAGGGCTATGACCCTGAACTTCTGTATGTGGAATGCGGCCGCTGCGGTTCACCCGTCATGTGGGAACAGGGCAAGGCCACAGATATTCTTGGAATAGCGGGCATCGACCCGCTGGAGCTGGACTCATCCTGCCTGCTGGTTACCGATGCCTGCCCCCTTTGCGGCGGCAAGGGCCACTATACGGTTCAGATTTTTCGCGTCAGCGGCGACACGCAAACACGCCGCCCGCCCTATTTCGGCAATGCGTAGACTGCGGCGGGATACCCCACCCGCCCGATCCCAAGGCCGCCGGTTCATGTGCCCGGCGGCCTTTTCTGTTCTCCGGGCTGGCCGCCCCGCGGGCATACGGATATTCCCGACCGCCGAACCGGGCGCAGCGCGGCATACCCCCATTTTTTCAGGGAGCTGTTCAGAGCCGTTTCACGTTGAAAGCCCTCTGGCTATTGCGTGAGCAAACGCCTCTGTTCACGCCGATAAGTGCTGCCATGAGCGCTCTTGAACGCTGGGAATGCGCATCCTCACAGGTACTGCTCCGGAACAGTTCCGCCTTGCGATTGATTTAGAGCAATTTCACTTTGAAATTGCTCTGGCGGCTACGTGAGCAGTCGCCCGCCGCAAAGATGCAAGCGCAATTTACTTGCGCGGTTAAGCATCGAAGCGAGCGTGACTTAAACTTTGAGAATGTACATTCTCAAAGTTAATCTGCTCTAACGGCGGGAAAAACCCGCCCGAGCCAAGCTCACGGGCCGTATCTGAAGGACCGCGCCTGATTCCCGCGCTTGGCGGGCTGTGCCTGCACGCATTCAAAAAAAGTCATGCCGCCGGAAAGGTTTTTCGGCGGCATGACTTTTTTGCGGCAAAAACAGTTTTATGCAGATGGCGGGAAGTCACATGACGCACCTGCCCGGCAACGCTTCGGCTCAGGCGTACTTGCGGGTAATTTCGTCACCGGCCTTTTCCACATCCTCGCGCATTTTCGCGCGGGCGGCGGAAAGCTTCCGACTCAGTTCGGCGTCCGTCAGGGCCAGTATCTGGGCCGCAAGCCAGGCCGCATTGCGCGCCCCGGCCTTGTCGAGGGCCACCGTGGCTACAGGAAATCCGGGAGGCATCTGCACCGTTGCAAGCAGGGCGTCCATGCCGCCAAGAGCCACGCCGG
>NZ_JBAIYR010000413.1:0-1968 GCF_036763145.1 Desulfovibrio sp. 1188_IL3213
GCCCTGACGGTAGACGCGGCGGCAGGGCTGCACGCAGCGGCCGCGCAGGCCGCTTTTGCCGCCCATATAGCTGGACCAGTAACAACGGCCGGAAACGCAATAGCACAACGCGCCGTGAACAAAGCACTCAAGGTCAAGCCCTTCGGGGCAGGCTTCGCCCATGAGGCGTATTTCGTCAATGGAAAGCTCACGCGGCAGAATGACGCGGCTGGCCCCAAGTTTTTGGGCTTCCACAAGGGCGGCGGGATGGGTGAGGTTTGCCAGGGTGGAAAGAAAGATGCCGCCCTCAAAACCGGCCTGACGCGCCAGATCAAGCATGGCAAGGTCCTGAACAATAAGGCCGTCCGGGCGCACCTGAGTCGCCAGCCGCCTGGTGAGACGGTAGGCGGCGGCAGGCTCGTCCGGCTTGATGAGCGTATTCATGGCCACGTAAACGCGGGCATTTTCGGCATGGGCCAGATCTGTCAGGCGCGAAAGTTCGGTCAGACCGAAGTTTTCGGCCTGCATGCGCGCTGAAAAATGCTTGAGGCCCAGATAGATGGCGTCTGCCCCGGCAGCCAGCGCGGCCAGAAAAGACGGGGTGTCTCCTGCGGGGGCCAGGATTTCCGGCCGGGCCGGAGTGGGGGCGAGGACGGATTCAGACGCCGGAATAATTTGAGAATCGCTCATATTTTGTAATACTCTTTATACCATTCCACAAAGCGGGCGATGCCCTCGCGCAGGGGCGTCGAAGGGGCAAAGCCCGTCAGGGCGGTGAGGTCGTTGATGTCGGCCCAGGTGGCCTTTACGTCGCCGGGCTGCATGGGCAGCATGTCCTTGCGGGCCTTCATGCCCAGCGCGTCTTCAAGGGCGGCGATAAAATCGTTGAGTTCCACAGTGTTGTTATTGCCGATATTATATATGCGCCAGGGCGCGGAGCTGGAGGCCGGGTCGGGCGCTGCCGGATCAAATGCCGGGTCCGGGCCGGGGGCCAGGGGCAGCAGGCGTACAATGCCTTCCACGATGTCGTCAATATAGGTGAAGTCGCGGCGCATGCGGCCTTCGTTAAAGACTTTGATAGGCTCGCCGCGCACAATGGCGGTGGTAAAAAGGTGCAGGGCCATGTCCGGTCTGCCCCACGGGCCGTACACGGTGAAAAAGCGCAGCCCGGTGCAGGGGATGCCGTAAAGGTGGCTGTAGGAATGGGCCATAAGCTCGTTGCTTTTCTTGGTGGCCGCATACAGGCTTACCGGGTGGTCCACATTGTGCCGCACGGAGTAAGGCTGGGCCGTATTCAACCCGTAGACCGAAGAGGATGAGGCGAAAAGCAGGTGGCCGACCTTGTTGTGGCGGCAGCCTTCAAGCACATGCCCAAAGCCTGTGAGGTTGGAACTGAGATAGGATTCGGGGTTGATGAGGCTGTAGCGCACCCCGGCCTGCGCGGCCAGGTTGACAACATGGGTGAAGCCTTCGCGCGCGAAAAGGGCGGTCATGCCCGGCCCGTCGGCCAGATCCAGCGGCTCGAAACGAAAACGGGATGCCTGGGGCAGGGCGCCCAGTTGCGCCAGACGGTTTTTTTTCAGCTGCACGTCGTAGTAGTCGTTGCAGTTGTCTACGCCTGTCACGCTGTGGCCGTCGGCCAGCAGCCGCGCAGCCAGGTGATAGCCGATAAATCCAGCCACGCCGGTTACCAGAACGTGCATATGACTTTCCTCCAGTTGTGCATGCAGGCAAGGTAAGCCAGATGCCGCTCGTGAGCAAGCAAAGGCCGCAGGCCCGGTTCGCTTTATGAATGTTTGCCGTGTCCGGCCGTCCGGAACGGGCCTGGGGACTTGCGGGATGGCCCGTGGCAAAGTATGCTGCGCAGCCAGAGGTGAGCATGCACACATCCGATACGAAAGAGCGCCGGAACGCGGCCGGAAGTCCTGATGCAGCGGGCGCAAAGCGCCCTGCTGACGACCGCAGGAGCGCCGGACAATCCGGTGAGGG
>NZ_JBAIYR010000414.1:0-1963 GCF_036763145.1 Desulfovibrio sp. 1188_IL3213
GCGTGCACCAGATGTTTTGAACACTCCTGCGGTTGTCGAAGTTTCAAAGCCGCCAGGAAACAACAGCGAGACTTTGCCGCTTTTCCTACGCTCACCATCCCCTTGCACGTCTCCCACGCCGAGAGAGTCGAATCCCGCCGCCTCGGCATACATGCCGCGCACATCAGGCATGCGGAGCGTACCTGCGCCCAAATCCTGCACATAGTAAGGAGCGCCGCCGATGCCATCCCATCCTACAGTAGTCCCATCAGCGTTGGTATGCCATATCGCTTGCGTCATTGCTTGCCACTCGGCTTCAGTTTTGAGCAGCAGTTGTCCGTCGGCTGTTTGCAAATACTGCCAAATCGGCCATTCTGTAATGTTTTTTCCTTGATAGACACCACTAATAACCCCGCCTTGAAGTGGTGCGAAGCCGGGCTTGAGTATTGGGTGCCGGAAATAGTAAAACTCGCCAAGGTCATATTTGTCGCTTTGCACGACTGATATTTTGCCCATAGCGTCAATTTTGATGGTCACGCCGTCAGGGTTTACAAGCCCGTTGACGCCCACCTTGGCAATGCCTGTCTTGTCTGCAATCAGCCGTTGGATGGCCGCCAGCACCTGGGCGTTGTTGGCCTTGTCCGGCGTGACATTGGCCGCCGCGAGTATGGCTATCAGCTCTTCCTGCACGGCATTAAGCCAATCGTCCGTTACCGTGGTTGCAGGAACGGGAATTGTGGGGTCGCCTTCCGTAAATCTGTTGTCCGGCGTTGCTGTACTGCTGTCTATCCTGTGCATAGCTCCCCTCATGTATACGCAATCAGCGCCACGGCGTGGGCTGGTTTGCGCTGGTTAATGATGCACTCCAAAATACTGTCGCCCCAAGTGCGCAGGGCCTCGCCCGCCACCGACTGCCCGGCCTTGAACACACGGGGGGCGTCGCTGGGCGTTGTAACGCGAAATGCATACGTCCAGTCGTCATTGGTCAGCGGGTCGCCAGCGCGGGAGTGTCCCGCCTTGAATGGCGTAAATTCATCAATCGTGATCTCGTACCCGGCAAGTGCTGCGTAGCGTTTGAGCCATGCGTGGGAGATGCCGCCGCGCTCAAGAAAGGCCACGGCAAGCTGGGCAATCCGCTCTTGCAGCAACTGGTCGCCTTTTGAGCATGCGCCGGGCAGGCCGTATACACGCTCCCAATCCGGCAGATACTGCTGCCACTTCCAAGGCTGGAGCGCCCCAAGCACTGCGGCGCTGGCGGCCTGCACGCGGTCAAGCTCCGCGCCGTCAACGGCAAGGGATACCTCCACGCCCGGCGCGTTAACATCATAGGATACAGGCGGCAGCAAGGCCGCCAACAGGGCACTATGTCCCATGTTTCACCCTGTCCCGTTCTTCGGCGCGCTTGGCGTTGTTGAAGCGCTCCAGATCGCCCACAAGGTAGCCGGTGATGCGGCGTGTGCGGTCAAACTTCATACCCACACCGACCAGATGGGGCATGGCTGTACGCGTTTCGCGGTTGGCAATGGCGTCTGTCATAATGCCTCCAGCATCAGATAGCCCAGACGGCACCACTCAAGGGCGCTGGGGACGACATTGGCTCCCGGCTCACGGATTACAACGTCCGCAACGCCGTCCAGCGACGACACGGCGGCAAGCAGACGCGACAGCACAAGGCTTTCGCCGGGGGCAAGTCGGGCAAATTCGACTTGCAGCACGGTGGTGACTGCGGGCTTGAGCGTGACCAGGGTTGCGCCATTGCTGACGCGCAGGGCCACAGTCATGTCAACCGGCTTAGGCACGGGCGCGTAAACCGTGGCTGCCTTGGCCGTGCAGGGGCGCTCTGCGTCAATCTTGGCCTGGCATGCGGTAACAACATCCTCGCCGGGAATGCCGTCCTCACCGACAATAACAATATCAACTGTGCCCGGTCCCTGCCGCAGGGGATAGACCGTGGCATCCGCCACGCCGGGAACAGCCCGCGCCC
>NZ_JBAIYR010000415.1:0-1961 GCF_036763145.1 Desulfovibrio sp. 1188_IL3213
CTAAGGGAAACTGCTAGAACAAGTCAACGCATTGGCCTCAATAATTTGTAAAACGCAAAAACCCCCGACCATCTTCCGATGATCGGGGGTTTTGATTACCTATCTGGTGGAGCTGGACAGAATTGAACTGACGGCCTCTTGAATGCCATTCAAGCGCTCTCCCAACTGAGCTACAGCCCCACGGCGAAAAGCACAATGACTAAAATACGTCTGTTTGTCAACAACTTCTTGCAAGAAAATTATAATTCTTTCAAATCCGCGTCCGAAGCCGTTTGCCGGGCGTCAGTTAGACGCATTTTAACTTTGAAAAAGTGTAAAGGCTCTAACGCTGCACGAAAGTGCAGCGCGCCACAATGTGGCGTGGATTCAGCCGAAAATCGCGATTTTCGGCTGAATGAAAACTTTGAAATGTGAAGCATTTCAAAGTTAATCTGCCCTAGAACCGTTGCCTACGCCGTGGGCGCCGTTGCGATGCCCCCTTTGGGTGCGCTGCCCGCAAAACTCTCTGACGGAACCTGCTGGATCCCCTAATTGCCCGCCTCTTCGGCCAGACGGGCCATCTCGGCCCCGGCGCTTTCCAGGGCGTGCGTCAGCACGTCATCAGCCACTGCGTAGGAAAGGCGAATGCAGTTATCGTCGCCAAAGGCCGCGCCGGGTACAAGGGCCACATGGGCCTTGTCCAGCAGCCGGGTACACAGATCGGTGGAATTGCTCACCGATCCGCCATAGCACTTGCGTACGTCCACAAAAAGATAGAAAGCCCCGTCGGGCTTGGGACATACGGCCCAAGGCCAGGAGCCTATGATTTTCATGCCCAGATCGCGACGACGCACAAAAGCCTGGCGCATGGCGTCAATGCAGTCCGTAGGGCCGGTCAGGGCCGCCAGGGCCGCCTTTTGCGCGATGGAGCATATGCTGGACGTGCTATGTCCCTGCATGGATGATATTTTTTTTATCAGTGTGGGGTGCGCGGCAAGAAAGCCCACGCGCCAGCCCGTCATGGCATAGCTTTTTGAAAGTCCGTTGAGCACGGCCACTTGCTCGGGATACCGCGCAAACCAGCCGATAGCGCTGGTCATTTTGGCCGGGGCAAAAACAAGCTGGTCATAAATTTCGTCAGACAGCACAAAAATGCCGCGCGACATGGCCCAGTCCATAATGGCCGTAAATTCGGCCTCGGTGTACACCGCCCCAGTAGGATTACTGGGCGAATTGAGAATAAGCAGACGCGTTTTGCCCGTCGTCGCGGCGTCCAGCATGGCGGGCGTCACCTTGAAGCCCTGTTCAGGCCCGGCATGTACCGTAACCGGCACGCCGCCGGCCAGCATGACCATATCCGGGTAGCTCAGCCAGTAGGGCGCGGGAATAAGAATCTCGTCGCCCGGATTAACCGTGGCCTGCAAAAAATTGTAAAGGCAGTGTTTGCCCCCGGCCCCGATGACAATGGATTCCAGCGGCACTGGCACGCCATAGGCGCGGTCAAAGTACGCGCCGGCGGCCTTACGCAGTTCCGGAATGCCGGGTACGGCGGTATAGCGGCAAAAATTTTCGTCAATGGCGGCCTTGGCGGCCTCACAGACATGCCTTGGCGTGGGAAAATCCGGTTCGCCCACGGCCAGACTGGTTACGGCAACGCCCTGTGCCTTAAGCTCCAGGGCGCGGCTGTTGACACTGAGGGTCAGAGAGGGTTTGATGCTGCTCAAACGATCTGAAATCTGCATGAGAGGCTCCTTCACGAAAGGGGACGCAATGCGGCGTATACGGCGAGATTACAGCCGCCAATTTTATCAGCTTCGCCACGGGGTGTAAATGCGTACAAAGCAGAAAGGCGCAGCGGCCACTGAATCGGACTACATACAACGTGCTTGCCATCAGCCGTGCCATGCGCAGCCGACGCAATCGGCGCGGCCCACGGGGCAGGCGGAACAGCCGCAACTGGCGCAACCGGCGCAAGTAACAGA
>NZ_JBAIYR010000416.1:0-1960 GCF_036763145.1 Desulfovibrio sp. 1188_IL3213
CATGGCAGGCTGCCGCCGCAGGGCGGCAGACCACGCTGCGGACGGCGGGCAGTGCGCCTTGCCGGCTCAGGACCGGGATTCTTCCTCTGCCTTGGCCGTATTCCACAATTCGTCCTTTTCATCGAGGCTCAGGGCGTTGAAATCCTGCCCCTGGGCGCGGGCCAGCTCTTCCATACGGGTAAAGCGCTTCAGAAAACGGCGCGTTGCCAGGTCCAGAGCCTCGCTGGCCTTGATGCCCTTGCGGCGGCCCAGTTCGGTAATGCTGAAAAGCAGGTCGCCAAGCTCATGTTTCTGGGCTTCTCCACTGCTGTTGGCGGAAGCGTCCAGCCATTCCAGCCACTCGGCTTCCACCTGCTGCTCCACCTCTTCGTCCTTGGCCCAGGTAAAGCCCACGCGGGCGGCCTTGGAATGGATGCGGTATGCCTTGATCAGGGGGGGCAGGCTTTCGGGCAGGCTGTCGAACAGGCCCTTGGGTTTGCCTTCTTCGTCGGCGTGTTCGGCCCGTTTGATTTTTTCCCAGGCCTTGAGCTGTTCATCAAGACTGTCGAACACCGTGTCGCCAAAAACGTGCGGGTGACGGCGAATCATCTTGGCCCTGTTGTTATTCAGGGCGTCGGCAAAGGTGAATTGCCCGTCCTTTTCATACAGCCGCGCCACAAAGAGCAGCAGAAAGGCCACATCGCCCAGTTCTTCGCGAATGTCGGCCACGTTGCCCGAGCGGATGGCGCTGACAAGCTCGTGGCTTTCTTCAATGATATAGTCGGCCAGCGTATGGGCGGTCTGTTCCTTGTCCCAGGGGCAGCCCTCGGGACCGGTGAGCGTGTCAATAATGCCCTGCAACTCTTCAACAGCGTTTTTTTCCATGAATGTACGTTCCTTTTTGAATGTCTGCCAAAAGTGAAATGTTCTGCATTTAGAGCACCTTCACTTCTAGAGCATTTTAACTTTGAAAAAGTGTGAATGCTCTAACGCTGTACGAAAGTGCAGCGCGCCACAATGTGGCGTGGATTCAGACGAAAATCGCATTTTTCGGCTGAATGAAAACTTTGAAATGTGAAGCATTTCAAAGTTAATCTGCTCTAAAGACCCAGACGAGAAACCAGGTCAGGCGGCAGCCAGCCGCGAACCTGCACCGTGAGGGCGTTGAAATAGGGCAGCACACGGCTGTGCTGCATAAAAACCGCCTGAGAAAAAAATTTTTGCAGCAAAAGTATGCCCAGGGACCACAGAAGAGCGCCCTTGGCAAGGCCGAGCATGGCCCCGGCCATCTTGTCGGCCCAGGTGACAAAGGAAAAGGAAAGAATTTTTTGCAGCAGACGGGCAATAAGGGCCACGGATAGAAGTACGCCGAGAAAGACCAGCACGTAGGCGGCCACAGTGCGCCAGCCGGGGTCCGTAATAAGCGTCAGATGGGGCGAAAGCCTGTCGTGATAGTTGTGGGCCGCCCAAAAGCCGCCCAAAAGCGATACAATGCCGGCAACTTCACCGACAAAGCCGTGCAGATACCCACGCCCGGCAAAAAACACCAGCGTCAGAACCACAATGAGGTCAAAAATATCCTGGCTCATGCCTTCTCCCTGCAAGATCCCTTTATGCGGTTTCCGGCGCACGCGCCGCAGCCTCATGCGGACGGCGCAAGGCAGCATAGCAAAAGCTCGGGCGCGGCACAATGCATCAGGCTGCCCGACAAGCCGCCGGTAGTTTGCGGTGGCGCGGGTAAGTTGTGACGCTTCCGGCGGTCTGTGACCGCGTTATGCCGGGGAAGTATATTGCCTCTGCATTGATCGGCATGCGCAAGCTTTTGACAAGATGACCACAGATATTACATTGCACAGACGCACACGCCTTGCACCTGACGGGCAAAGCGGAACCAACGGGGGCAATATGAGGAGCGCAAAAGGCCGGGTGGCCGGAGTCGTGCTGGCAGGGGGGCTTTCAAGCCGCATGGGCGTGTACAAGA
>NZ_JBAIYR010000417.1:0-1952 GCF_036763145.1 Desulfovibrio sp. 1188_IL3213
CTTCTGACCCGTCTTCGCCTGTTTCGGGCTTGAACTGGCAGCGCAGGTTGCGCCGGGACCGCATGGCCGCGTTGGCGTAGTATTCGCTTTCAGCCGGATGCCCTATGAGGCGCGGCATGTCGTCTTCATACAGAATGACTGTTTCCACGCAGCCGTCCGCTGCGCCGACGCGGGGCAGCACCACGGGCTGAGGCGCCACGGAATGCCTGTGCGTTCCGTAGATGTAGGTATTGCTGGTGCCGAGGTCTATGCCAAGTATTTTCATGCCCCGGCCTCCTGGGCGGCTTCTTTTTGCACGTGGCCCTTTATGATGCTGTCTCCGGCGCGGGTGTAGCGGCGCAAAACGCGGCAACGGTCGCCGTTGGACACAAGGCCCACCCTGTCATAAAGCCCGGCGTGGGTATCTTCATCCCATATGATATGACTGCCGTCTTCGCCGGGGGCATAGCCCATAAAAGCGAGCTGTTCCGAAAGAAAATGTCTGGTCTGCTCATTCATGCCGTCCAGAAGGTGGGCAACGCCAAGGGCCAGCGGGCAATCGTTTCTGGGACATCTGCCTGCATGCCGGGGCTGATGATCGCTTTCGCTGAGAATGTCAATTTCCGCATGGAGCTTGTCCCATACCGAAAAGAATGTGGTGAGCCAGCGGGCGCGCTCCTGAGCCTGACGCCGCAGGGAAAGCCTGAATGCCTCCACGTCCAGGGACGTGGTTTTTTTGGCAAGCAGAACGAACAGGAATGCCGCGCCCAGCAACAAATACAGGCGTTTGAGCAGGCCAGCGCCGCCGCTTGTGCCAAAGACGGCGCTTTTGAAGTCCGCCCAGGAGGTGAGGCGCAAAATGCCCGCGGCAAGGCTGGCGGCGAACGCTGCGAGGGTTCCCAGGCCCAGAAAGCCCAGCATGCGCGTGCGCGCCTTGGGGTTGCCCGCCAGATATTCCGCGCCGTAAAGCATGCCGAGCACCGTTGCCACGCGCAGAATGCCCCCGCCCATATCAATGAGACCCAGCAGGCCCGATAAAAGGCCCCCGGCGAAAAAGCCCAGAAAAACAATGCCCGCCATGCTGAGCAGGGAATATCTTTTTACGTACAGGGCATCGGTGGAGAAATCCGGCATGTCGCGGGCAAGGCTCCAGCGCAGTTCTTCCGGAATGTCTGCATCGGCGCTTTTTGCTGCGCACCGGGCCACGAGGTCTTCCTTGAGGTCCGAGAGCAACTGGCGGTGCTGCGCGTAGTCGCCGGGAAAGGACGCTATTTTTTCAAGAGTTTCATCCGCAAGGGTGTCGATATGGGGAGCGGACGCATCGGAATTTGTAATGGTCATGCTGTTTGTCCCGTTTGCTGTGGTGCTGCCGGGCGGTTCCCGCGGGTACGGCGGGTGAATGCCCGGTTTCGCAAAAAAGAGGCCGCATAGCGCAGGACGCCTGTCAAAAGTAGCGCACGCTGCCGTCAAGTCAAGGGGCGGCGCGGGTTACGGGGCAGGATGCCCGCATGGACGCGGCCTGTGTGACCAGAGTGCCGCACTTCATGTCAGCAGAGCGTCAGCATGCGGCCACAGGACGAATATGGCATTTTCGCATTGAGAATATCTATTCTCAATGCTTCCAAGACGCCCGCTCCGGCGTTTAACCGCGCAGGTAAACAGCTCTGCTGTCTTCGTCCGTAACTTCCTTTGTCGTAACGGCTGAAGCTGCGCTTACGCCTCCGCGGCGGGCGTCTGCTCCCGCATTCGCCAGAGCAGTTTCAAAGAAAAATTGCTCTGGAGCAGATTAACTTTGAAATGCTTCACATTTCAAAGTTTTCATTCAGCCGAAAAATGCGATTTTCGCCTGAATCCACGCCACATTGTGGCGCGCTGCACTTTCGTACAGCGTTAGAGCATTCACACTTTTTCAAAGTTAAAATGCTCTAGAAGTGAAGGTGCTCTAAATGCAGAACATTTCACTTTTGGCAGAC
>NZ_JBAIYR010000418.1:0-1949 GCF_036763145.1 Desulfovibrio sp. 1188_IL3213
TAGGCGGATTTCCCCGGCCTGGGGCTGGTTCAGTCCCGCCAGCACCCGCGCCAGGGTTGCCTTGCCCGTGCCGTTGGGGCCGATCAGGGCCGTGATACCGGCGGGCAGGCTCATACGGGCATTTTTATACAGAGGCTGCCCGCCTTTGTGGGCGTAGGTCAGGCCGTGTACGTCCACAATTTTTTCGTCCGCTTCTGAAGCGGAAGGCAGCAGAGGGCGGGCGTCAGGCACGCAGGCCTGACGCAGGCCATAGCGGGCGCGCAGCGCATCGTCGTGGAGGAGGGAAAAATCACCTTGCGCCTGAATGAGGCCGTCCTGCATGATCACGACCCTGTCGGCCACGTCGGCCAGCCAGTACAGGCGGTGGTCCACGACCAGAATAGCCATGCCCTTCCGCTTGAGTTCGCCGAGACGCAGGGCC
Organism: Desulfovibrio sp. 1188_IL3213; assembly: GCF_036763145.1. NCBI lineage: Bacteria > Pseudomonadati > Thermodesulfobacteriota > Desulfovibrionia > Desulfovibrionales > Desulfovibrionaceae > Desulfovibrio > Desulfovibrio sp. 1188_IL3213. The sequence continues at coordinate 422 of NZ_JBAIYR010000418.1, forward strand.
AGTTCTGCCGTGGATTCCGGATCAAGGTTGGCGGTAGGCTCGTCCAGAATGAGCGCCTGCGGGTTTTGCGTCCACAGGACGGCAAGTCCCACTTTCTGCTTCTGGCCTTCGGAAAGCTCGTGAATGGATGCGCCGAGCAGCGATTCCAGACCAAAATGGCGCACGGCGCCGTTGACGGCCTCATGCATCTGCGGCACGGGCATCCCCTGCCATTCCAGGGCAAAGGACAGTTCGTCCTCCACATTGAGGGCAAAAAACTGCTGCTCGGGGTCCTGAAAAAGGGTTCCGGCCTGACGTGCCAGCCGGGGCAGGCCCTGTTCTGTGGTCGGCGTGCCGTTGACCAGAACGCGGCCTTCCAGCGTCCCCTCAAAATGCAGGGGGCACAGGCCGTTTGCCAGACGGATGAGGGTGGATTTGCCGCAGCCGCTGGCTCCGGTGCAAAGCACAAGCTCCCCCGGCCTGACTTCAAGCGAGATGTTGCTCACTGCGGGCCGCTGCTGGAAGGGATAGGTGTAGCTCACATTTTCAAAACGCAGCATCAGCGCATACCTCCTGCCGGGCCGCCCAGAATGAACTGACATACGCCCGCGCCGGTGATGACAAGCACGGCAGCCGCTATGAGCAGGCTGTCGCTGCGGGTCCAGGCTTTCTTGCGGTAGGGGGTAAGGCTTTCGCCCATGCCAAGGCCCTTGAGTTCCGCCGCAATGCCCAGGTCTTCCGAGGTGCGCAGCGAGCGGAAAAGCAGAGGGGTGAACAAAAGGCGCAGGCTGAGCACCGGATGGCGGGTCAGGGTCCAGGGGTTCAGGCGGTAGCCGCGCAGCTTGAGAGATTCCGTTACCTGTTTGACGTCATTTATAAAGGTGGGAATAAACCGGATAATGACCGCCGAGGGCAGGTAGATGCAAAAGGGCAGGCGCAGGCCGCGCAGGGCATCCAGCAGGTTCTGTACCCGGCTTGAAAGCGCAAGGGGCAGCACTACATGCATCATGGTGAGCATGCGCAGAAAGGGAATGGTCAGCGAGGCGTAATGCATGTTGCCCATGAGCCTGGGCGATATGCGGCCCATAACCCACACACAGCCGAGGGCCATGAGACACATGACGGCCATAACGGCATAGGCCACAAGAAGGGCCTTGGGCCGGCGCATGAAAAGCGCGTAGCACAGTGATGCCCCCGCCAGAACAAGCTGCCCCGCAAGGTTTGAAACGGCCAGCGTGCCTATGGACGCAAGAAGGCTCACCGCGAGCTTGGCCCGCACATCTGCCTCATAAAGCCAGCCTTGCGGCAACGGGGTATTACTGGCGTACAATGCCTGCATGGCGCAGCTCCCTTACGGCTCCCACACCGGTAAAAAGACCCATGACGGCGCCGAGGTAGCCCAGGGTCACCACAGGAATGGCGGCCATGAGCATGGCGGGATTTTCCCGCATGAACAGCCACGAGACGCCAAGCGAGCAGACGCGGAACAGAATGTCGAACACGGCCACGGCCACCAGCGGCCCCCAGGGCCTTGCGTAGCCGCCAAGCA
>NZ_JBAIYR010000419.1:0-1949 GCF_036763145.1 Desulfovibrio sp. 1188_IL3213
AACTGGTACGGGAATGCCTTTGGGCAGTTCTGTTTTCACGCCCGGTGCTGCCGCAGGCCCTGCGGGAGCCTGAAAGCGTTCACCTTTGCCATATCAAAAAGCGCCCCGCGGGGCGCTTTTTTTGCGTCTGACGTACCTGACACCCAGGCGGGCAACGTGCCGCCAGCCTGTCAGCCTGCTTGCCAGCCTGTTTGGCAGTTTGGGGCAGTGAGCCGGGCGGTGTTGCCCGCGCCTCAGGACAGCCGGTTTTTAAAGTCCGCGTAGCCGAATTCCCGCAGCATGCGAAAGTCCATATCCCCGGCGGCGTCAGGCCCGCAGATGCCGATGGAAGGCAGGCGCAGGCCGTTGAATGTGGTGGTCTTGACCATGCTGTAAATAGCCATGTCTTCAAAGACAAGACGTTGCCCGGGCCTGAGGGGCGCGTCAAAAGAGTATTCCCCGGCCACATCGCCCGCCAGGCAGGATTTGCCCGCCAAGCGGCAGGTCCAGCTTTTTTGCCCGGCTTCTCCGGCGAGAACGGCGGCCCCGTCATGCTCGTAGCGCACGCGCGGTCGGTAGGGCATCTCGATAACATCGGGCATATGGCAGGGAACGCCGATATCCAGAATCGCGATGGGCATATCGGCCTCAATGACGTCCAGCACCGTGACTGCAAGCCAGCCCGCGTCCAGCGCCACGGCTTCGCCCGGCTCAAGGTATATCTGGGCCTGATAGCGGTCGCGCCATTGCGTCAGCAGACGGCAGAGCAGGTCAAGGTCGTAGCCCGGCCTGGTGATGTGGTGGCCGCCGCCCATGTTGATCCAGCGGCATTGGGGCAGCCACTGGCCGAAGTTTTTTTCTACGGCAGCCAGTGTGCGCTCAAGAGCGTCGGCCCCCTGTTCGCACAGGGTGTGAAAATGCAGGCCGGATATGCCCGTCATGGCTGCGGGGTCGAAATGCTTGCGGCGTATGCCCAGACGCGAACCCGGCGCGCAGGGATTGTAAATTTCCACAGCGCCTTCGGAATGTTCGGGGTTGATGCGCAGCCCGCACTGTATTTGCCTGTCCGGGCAACGGCCCTTGTTCCACATTTCAATGGCAGGGGCGAACTCGCGCCACTGTGCCGTGGAGTTGAACACGATGTGGTCCGTCAGGGTGAGCAGTTCCGCCATTTCACGCCTGTTCCAGCCTGCGGCGAACGCGTGGACTTCGCCGCCGAATTCTTCACGGGCCAGACGGGCCTCGTCAACGGAGCTGGCGCAGGCTCCCCACAGCGGGCCGTGTCCCTTGAAGCGCGAAAGCAGCGGAAATGTTTTCCAGGCGGCATAGCCCTTGAGGGCCAGAAGGATTTTCGCCCCGGTGCGCTCCTGCACACTGTTGAGTATGGCTGCATTGGCGTTGAGCCGGTTTTCATCCAGCACAAAGCAGGGTGAGGGGATGCGGCTTGGATCGAAAAGAAGATGCTGACAGTGCATGCGGATTCCTCTGGGAAGGAGTTTATACCGGGTTGTGAGCCGGTAAAATATGGTGCTCGGTTTTTTGTTTTTTTAAATTTTGTTCGCGCTCTGAAGATACATGTGGCGATGGGGGCTGTCATCAAGGCAGCTTGGACGCGGCGGGGCAGGAGGGGGACTGGCTCGGCCTTCGAGAAATTTTTTTGTTGCCCTGCGGGCGCGGAGGCTTTTTCTTTATTCCTTGTTTGGGCCGCCGATGCGGCGGGCAAAGAGGTGAAAGGGGTCGGTCTTCGAAAGGGAATACTGCCGCCCTGTGGGCGCGGAGGCTTCTTCTTTATTTTTTGTTTGGGCCGCCGATGCGGCGGGCAAAGAGGTGAAAGGGGTCGGTCTTCGAGAAGGAATGCTGCCGCCCTGCGGGCATGAAGGCTTTTTCTTTGATGTTGTTTGGGCCGCCTGCGCGGCGGGCGGCAGAGGGGGCCTGTTAGGGGCTGCGCCCCTCCGAGGCCCCCTCTGCAC
>NZ_JBAIYR010000420.1:0-1938 GCF_036763145.1 Desulfovibrio sp. 1188_IL3213
CGGGCGCACTTCCCAAATACATGCGGCGGCAAAAAACATGCACAAGAGCGCGAGGGCGCGCAGAGGCAGGGCATGGAGGCATTGCCCGCGCAGGGCAAAAAGACGGTTTTTGAACACTGGTGTGGCAGAGCAAAAAAGCCCGCCAGGGGCAAGCCCCCGCAGTGCGGCCAGAGGGGCCTTGCGGGGGCTGTTTATGCAAATTGCGGAGCCTGTGGGCGCCGTTATGGTGTGGCGTTTGTCCCGGCGCATATATCTGTTCCGTTTACGTCTTGTCTGTTTTTGCGTTTTTGGCCGGGCTGCGCGTGTCACGGCGTGTACCCGCCGAGGTCGCCCGGAAGGCGCGTGTTTTGCGCATGGGCGCAACGCCGTGGCCCGGCGCAATCTGCGGCGGGCATATGGCTGTTATTTGTCCTGTGCCGGTGCCGATGCATACCTGATTTTGCCGTAGGCGTCGAAAAAAGGCGCGGTTTCCGCAGCAGCCGTTTTTGCGGCACAAGGGCAAAAGCCGTTCTTGGCGCGGTGTTGGCGCAGTATTTTTTAGGGCTTGCGCTTGGGGCAGTTAAATTTGTTAAAGTCCGTTTCCGCCTTGTCGGTCACGCGTTCATCAAAAACCAGGGCGTGGCCGCGCCAGTCGCGGATGGCCGCATTGATTTTTTCCATATTCACATAGGCCAGCAGGGCGGGCCAGCGGTCGGCCATATCCCGCAGCATGCGGGCATAGGTTACTTCGCCGCCGTGGAAGCCGTCAACAAATTCGCAGTCGCTGGAGCCGAAGGTGCGCGGGTCCGTAAAATCGACTACTTCTATGCCGCGTGCCAACAGGGCTTCTTTGAGATGAAAAAGGTGGGGATAGTCGGCTTCGCGCTGGCGTATGGCGTCCAGCACTTTTACCGACAGGGGCGAAATAAAGACAAAGGTGGCGATACCCCGCGACTTGAGGCGGCAGTAGATTTCAGCAAAGGCGTCCACATGGGCGGTGCTTATGCCGCCGGGATCGCGGCTGCCCTCAAGGGGCCGGGCATGGAAAAATGCCTTGATGCCGTGCCGCACCTGCGTGAGTGTGTCTTCAAACTGGTAGTCAAAGGGGCGCTTTTGCCCTGTGGTCTCGGCGGTATAGTACCAGGAACCGTCAGGACCGAAACCGTCGTCGGTTTGTTGCGCCATGATGCCGTAACGTCCCGCGCGAAAGCCTCCGGCTGATTCCAGCAGTACGGGAGCAATAAGGTCATGAAGCGAGATCTTGCCTTCCAGCAGCCATGCCCAGGGTTTTTTCAGGCTTTCAAGCCCGTAGTTGTAGGAACCGCTGGTGGGCGGCTCGTCCTTGAAAGGATCGGGATGCCACTGGGGCATGAACCACCAGAAATCCAGGCCGATGATGAGGGCCTCGGGCCTGTGCTCGGCCAGCATGGCGTCGATGGTGGAGCGCAATACTGAAAGATTGCCCGCAGTGCCGCCCACGTTGAGAAAGGTTTTGCGGAAGTAGGCCGAGCGGAACTGCATGACGCGCGAAGAACCGACCGCGGCAATTTCCGGTTTGACCTTGGCATACAGCTGGAGCTTGTAGTCCACAAAATCCTGTGAAACGCCGGAGCCGAAAATGGCAAAGCGTCCGGCGGACTGGTCTGCCACGGCGCGCTCCACGGCCACATCGCCGCTTTTGTAGAGCCACCACATGGTATAGGGCAGCACCAGCAGACAGGCCGCCACGGCAAGAAGCAGCAATACGCGGAAATAACGGTTGAGGTAGGCGGCTTCGGTGAGAATTTTGCTCATGATGTTTCCGCCCCTCTAGAATTGAAAGTACAGGAAGGTCGCCTTGCGCGACACCAGAATAAGAGTCACGAACGCCAGACAGGCCAGGCCCGTGGCCCATACCGCCGAAGGCCGCCAGCTCAGCAGCGGGCGCGTGCCATCGCGCCTGCCGTGCAGCAGTTCGTG
>NZ_JBAIYR010000421.1:0-1929 GCF_036763145.1 Desulfovibrio sp. 1188_IL3213
GCGTGCGGGCAGGAGCATCGGTCGCGACGGCACAGGAAACGCGCTTGCCGCCAACGCCTATGGCAACGGAGGCACGCTGCCCCCCAGGGTGCGGCGCTATCAGCAGATAGTGGAAAGCTTTGCCGGTCGCTATAACCTGAGCACCGAGCTTGTGTATGCCATTATTCACAGCGAAAGTTCGTTTTCTCCCACTCTTGTAAGCCACAAGTCGGCCATGGGTCTTATGCAGATATTGCCGGACACGGCAGGCGGCGAGGTACACCGCTACCTGTACGGGCATACGGGCGATGTGAGTTTTGAAGACCTGCGCGTGCCGGAAACCAACATCCGTTACGGCACGACCTATCTGCATATCCTGCTCACACGCTATTTTTCCGGGGTACATGACCCGAGGTCGCGTGAATATTGTGCCGTGGCCGCCTACAATATGGGGCCGAACCGGTTTTTGCGGCTTTTTGGCAACAGTCCCGAAGAGGCTGTGGACGCCATCAATGCGCTGACTGCGGAACAGTTGTACGAAGATCTGACCATCCGGCTGCCCGTGGCTGAAACCCGCGCCTATGTGGCCAAGGTCGCCAGGATGAAGGGGCATTACGCCGCTTTGCAATAGCGCTGATCGGTTTTTCGAATGTATTTTTCAAAGCTCAAGACGCGCTCGCAGCGATGCGTAACCGCGCACATAAACGGCATTTACGCCTGCGCGTCAGATGTCGGTTTCCGCAGCCGTCCGAACAATTTCAACGTTAGAGCAGTTTACGAATGAAACGAGTCAACTGCTCTGCAAGGATTTTCCTGAAAATCCTTGCCACGAAATGCGAGCAGGCAGGCTTTTGCCTGCCGTAAGCAAGCATTTCAAGTGTTAAATGCTCTAGATTGCTCCTGGGCGAACTTGCGTCAAGCCTGTTCCGCCGGTAGCCGTGCGGCGGGATGTCCTTTGCGACGGCAGGTATGTTTTTGAACAGAAAGCAAGGCCCGCCGGGAAAAAACGGTTGAGGTGGCAGTAAAAACAACGTACACCATTGACAACACGCCGCGCAGGCCGTGCAACGGCACGCGGAAATTCTGAGAGGAGTATCCATTACCATGCGTATCCGTTATTTTATGCCGCTGGCCCTGTTGCTGAGCCTGATGCTTATTGCCTGCCAACAGGGTGAAGGCTCATCCCAGGCCAAACTGGCGGTCGTTGATATGACGCGCGTCATGCGCGACAGCGAAGCCGGCAAGGCTGGCGTGAAGCACCTTGAAGGTCTGCAGGCCGACATGCAGGCGCAGCTGAACAACATCCAGAAGCGTCTGGAGCAGAACGCCGATGACGCCGATGCCCAGAAAGAACTGCAGACCGTGTACATGGCCTCGCAGCAGCGCATGCAGGTGGAGCAGCAGAATGTTGTCAACGTGCTGTATGATACCATGCAGCGCATCATCAACGCCTATCGTGCCGACAAGGGCTATGCCCTTATCATCAGTTCCGAGGCTGCCGCTTCCTTTGATCCCAAGGCTGACGTGACCAGCGATATCATCGCGGCCATGGACAAGCAGAAGATTGACTTCAAGCCCGCCGGCGAAGCCGAAAAGGCCCCTGAAGCCGAAGCTGCCAAGCCCGCCGACAAGGCTGCTGAAAAACCCGCCGACAAGTCCGCTGACAAGGCTGACAAGCCCGCAAAGGCCGACAAGAAATAGCCTTTGCGCCGAGCGTTTCCAGTATCGGCTCAGGCCGGACAATGACTGTTCAAAAACCCCGCTGGCAAGCAGTGGGGTTTTTGTTTTTCTTTTCAGTCCGGCCTGCCGCTGCGCCCCTTCCCTGCCGCCCGCCGAGCCGAGGTCCAGACCAGGGTAATGGATAACGTTGCAACCGGTAAACTGTCCATCATGCACAGGCAAGCTCTGCCCCCGGCCCGCAATGCCCCGCGCCGGGGCTGGACAGCGGCG
>NZ_JBAIYR010000422.1:0-1928 GCF_036763145.1 Desulfovibrio sp. 1188_IL3213
ACAAGCAGCACGGCCAGCAGGGCCAGAACAATCGCCTTGCGCCCGCCCTTGCCGGGGGCAGGTTCGGGCAGATTGACTATGCCCGGCACGCCGGGCTGTTTTTTATCCAGTTTCATGCGCAACTCCTTTACGGCGGCGCGCAGAGCGTTATACATGTAAAGCAGGAAATCCCGCCAAAAAAGCACAGGGCGGACACGGCTTTCCTGTGGCGCTCAAACCGCTTGGCCGATGCTAGCATCGCTTTATGGGGCTGTGAAGACTTTTTCCAGACATGTGGCTGCCGTGCAACTGACGCGGCAACGGTCCCGGCGCGGGCAACCGCAAAAAGGACGTGCACCCACCGGCCACAAACCGGCGGAGCCTGTCAAAAGCTCAAGGCTCGGTTCGCGTCTGGCTGACAGGCGGGCAGGCTGGCATGACCGTTGGTATGACAACCGGCATGCTGCCTGCCTTGATGGTTCCCCACCCCCGTAATGCCTGGAGGCCGATCCGCCGCACGGTCATACGACGTGAGGCACAGGCCGCACATTGCATCAGACAACAGGGAAGGCTATAGTATGCCCGGCTCACTAAAATCATACACAGAGGGCAAGATGCTGACTCCTCCCAACATACTGACAATCGCCGGTTCCGATTCCGGCGGCGGCGCGGGCATTCAGGCCGACCTGAAAACCATCATGGCTATGGGCGGCTACGGCATGAGCGTCATTGCCGCTCTCACTGCCCAGAACGGCCTGGGCGTCACGGGCATACACGCCCCGGACCCGGATTTTGTAGCTTTGCAGCTCTGCACCGTGCTTGACGGCTTTCCTGTGGCGGCCGCGAAAACAGGCATGCTGTTTTCAGCGCCCATCATCAAGGCCATTGCCCCCCTGTTGCGCAAGCGTGATTTTCCGCTTGTGGTAGACCCGGTTTCCATAAGCCAGAGCGGCAGCGTGCTTTTGCAGGAAGACGCGGTCAAGGCGCTTGTGCAGGAAATCCTGCCCGGCTGCGACCTGTTGACGCCCAACAGGCCCGAAGCGGAAATGCTCACCAGCATGACCATCGACAATCTTGACGATGCCGCCGCCGCCGGTGAAAAACTGCTGCAGATGGGCGCGCGGGCCGTTCTTATCAAGGGCGGTCATATGGAAAGCAATGTGGTTGTTACCGACTGTCTGTGCGTGGCGGGTGAGGCTCCCAAGCATCTGCCGCAGGCCAAGGTAGAAACCGCCAACAATCACGGCACGGGCTGCACCCTTTCGGCCGCCATTGCCACCGGCCTCGGCAAGGGCCTGCCCCTGCTGGTGGCGGTGACCCGCGCCCAGGAATTCCTCAACCTTGCCCTGCGCCGCAGTTACAGCCCCGGCAGCGGGTGTGGGCCGGTCAACCATTCGGCCGGGCTGAACCTTTAAGGCAAATCAGCCTTGAGAATGGGCATTCTCAAAGCTTACGGCACGCTCGCTTCGGCGCTTAACAGCGCAGATAAATTGCGCTTGCTCACGCAGCCCAGAGCAATTTGAAAATAACAATGCTCAAAAATAGCGATGCCAAACAGGCATCCGTCAAGGGCAAAAACGCCGGGACACTTCACGGGCGACAGCGCCTGACCATGACACGGCGACAGGCCGCGTTTTTTGTACCATGACGCACAAGGCCGGTGCATCCCGTCACGACAGTAAACAGCGGGCTTGGCCCGCTGTTTGCAATATATTGAATTATAGATGCTGTACGGCGTCAAAATCAAGGCGGTGTGCGCGTGGCCTTTCGTTTCAAAATGCAAAAAGTTCTGGACTACCGGGAACAGCTGGAAGAAGAAGCCAAGGTAAATCTGGCCGTTCAGCAGGCCCGGCTGGCCGAGGCCCGCGAGCGTCTTGAACACGTCAGGGAAGAACTGCGCCGGGCCGAAGACGGTCTTATGAGCGCGGCCCTTATGGACGCGCCCGAAC
>NZ_JBAIYR010000423.1:0-1918 GCF_036763145.1 Desulfovibrio sp. 1188_IL3213
TTTAGACAGTGTCTAGAGCAGATTAACTTTGAGAATGTACATTCTCAAAGTTTAAGTCACGCTCGCTTCGATGCTTAACCGCGCAAGTAAATAGCTCTGCTGTCTTTATCCGTAACTTCCTTTGTCGCCCGAGCCGGGCTATCATACGGTGGCCCTGTTTGAAGCCCTGGGCCGTGGCGACGTGAAGTGCATGATTATCTGCGAAACCAATCCGGCCCACACCCTGCCCAATCTGAACAAGGTGCACAAGGCCATGTCCCACCCGGAATCCTTCATCGTCTGCATCGAGGCTTTTCCCGATGCCGTGACGCTGGAGTATGCCGACCTTGTGCTGCCGCCGGCCTTCTGGTGCGAGCGCGACGGCGTGTACGGCTGCGGCGAGCGGCGCTATTCGCTTATCGAAAAAGCCGTGGAGCCGCCCGGACAGTGCCGCCCCACGGTAAATACGCTTGTGGAATTCGCCAAGCGCGCGGGGGTGGACCCCAAACTTGTGAATTTCAGCAACGCCGAGGACGTCTGGAACGAGTGGCGCATGGTGTCCAAGGGAACCACCTATGACTTCTGGGGAATGACAAGGGACCGCCTGCGTAAGGAATCGGGCCTGATCTGGCCTTGCCCCAGCGAGGACCACCCCGGCACGTCGCTGCGTTATGTGCGCGGGCAGGACCCGTGCGTTCCGGCTGATCATCCTGATCGCTTCTTTTTCTACGGCAAGCCCGACGGCAGGGCCGTGATCTGGATGCGCCCGGCCAAGGGCGCTGCTGAAGAACCGGATGCGGATTACCCCCTGTATCTCACGTCCATGCGCGTTATCGACCACTGGCATACGGCCACCATGACGGGCAAGGTCCCTGAACTGCAAAAGGCCAACCCCATAGCCTTTGTGGAAATAAATGAGGAGGATGCCGCAAAGGCGGGTATCAGGCACGGGGACAGCGTCATTGTGGAAACACGCCGGGACGTCATGGAACTGCCCGCCAGGGTCAGTGATGTCTGCCGCCCAGGGCTGATTGCGGTGCCGTTTTTTGATCCCAAAAAACTGGTCAACAAGCTTTTTCTGGACGCCACCGACCCCGTCTCGCGTGAGCCGGAGTACAAGATCTGCGCCGCGCGCGTCCGCAAGGCATAGGAGGAAGACATGGCCATTGCCGGAATTGTCGTCAGTGCGCCTCAGGAGCGTCTGGCCGAACTGCGCATCCTGCTGCTCGGTCTGCGGGGCGTGCTTGAGGTTAGGGAAACGGCGGGTGCGGGCAGGCTGGCCGTGGTGCTGGAAAGCCCCTCGCACACCTTGCAGCGCGATCTGGAACATGTGAACGGGCTGCCGCATGTGCTCATGCTGGATGTGGCCTTCATCAACTACGAGGATGATCTGGACAGCCAGGGGCATATGCGCTGTCCGCCGCACAGGCGGAAAGAACAGTGTCTTGTCCTGTCAGAGGACGGGGCCGACGCCGGGAGCCTGCAATGAACGTTTTTCTTCCGCCGTTGCGCCCGCCCGGCGCGGCGGCGGAAGAAGCTTTTTTGCGGCTGTGCGTGCGCTGCGGGCAATGCGTTACGACTTGCCCGCACAAAAGCATCGAGCTGATGGGGGGCATGGGCCGTTCCCGGCGCACACCGCGCGTCGTGGCGGGGAAAATTCCCTGCTATCTCTGCATGAAATGTCCGCCTGTATGCCCCTCCGGTGCGCTGGACGCCGGGGTGACGGACATGGCCCGGGCAAATATGGGCCGTGCCTATATTCTGAAGGACCGTTGCCACAATTACGCAGGAGGCGTCATGTGCATGACCTGCTATGACCGCTGCCCCCTGCGGGGTTCCGCCGTGGTGCTCTCCGGCGGCCTGATACCGGCCATGACCACGGCCTGCGTGGGTTGCGGCATTTGCGAATATGTCTGTCCCGTGCGTGCTGTGGAAATAT
>NZ_JBAIYR010000424.1:0-1914 GCF_036763145.1 Desulfovibrio sp. 1188_IL3213
GTGCTCATGAAGCTTTCTTCCTGAGGCGGGGCGGCCGCATGCCCTGTCTTGCCCGCATGCATGTCGCGGCGGTGTCCGGGGCAGCTTGTGAATGAAATGAGCCGGCGGCTCAAGCGCCGTCTGCCGGGGTTTGCTGCCTTGTGCGCCGTTGTGCCACGTTCGCAGGTGGTTCAGTCAGCTTTGCGCCGTTTTCCTGTCCCTTTACAGGCAAAGGATTGCGATCCGTTACGGTTGCCTAATGCCTTCCGCTGGAATATGGTCAAAGTGTCTGTCTATGGAGCTAAGGATGTGCTGATAAACACTCTTTTGCCCTTGCCTGCGCCGGAGCCGCTTCGTATGCGGAACGCCTGCCTGGACATGTTTCGCTCCTGCCCGGTCTGCGGCTCTGGAGGCAGCGGGTAGGGCCTTTGATCAGCACTTCCCCAACCTTGGAACACGGGCTGTGACGTGGTTTGCCCGAAAACAGAGAGGGAGAAGGTAATGGCCAAGATTGGTGACATGGCGCTTGTGTTCAAGCTGCTGGCTGGCCTGGTTGTGGGGGCCTTGCTTGGTTTTGTGGTGAATGAAAGCGTCATGAACGTGGTTGTGTCGGTGCGTCACATTCTGGGGCAGATCATTTTCTTTCTTGTGCCTCTGGTTATCGTGGGTTTCATTACCCCGGCCATCATCCGTCTGGGGCAGCAGGCCAGCAAAATTCTGGTCGTGGCCGTGCTGCTGGCCTATGTTTCTTCGCTGGGGGCAGCGCTTTTTTCCACATTTTCGGGCTATCTGATTATTCCGCACCTTTCGATCTCTTCTGCCACCGAAACGCTGCGGACATTGCCGAACATGATATTTCAGCTTGATATTCCGCCGCTTTTCAGCGTTATGAGCGCCCTGACCCTGGCCCTGCTTTTCGGCCTGGGCGTGGCCCTGACAAAATCGGAAACCATGAGCAAGCTTTTTGCCGAACTGGAAAAGGTCGTCAGTTGGCTCATCAATAAGGTCATGATTCCCATTCTGCCTTTTTTTGTGGGCCTTTCATTTATGGGCCTGGCCTATGAAGGCTCGCTTACAAGGCATCTGCCTGTCTTTGTGTCCATGGTGGCTCTGGTCATTGTGGGCCAGTTCATCTGGCTTGCGGTTCTTTACGGCATTGGCGGCCTTGTTTCGCGGCGGAATCCTTCACAGGTTTTTCGTTACTATCTGCCCGCGTACCTCACGGCTGTGGGGACCATGTCCAGTGCGGCCACCCTGCCCGTGGCGCTGGAGTGCGCCCGCCGCTCGCCCGTGCTCAGCCGCACCATGGTGGAATTCATGATTCCTTTGGGGGCCACGGTGCATCTGTGCGGTTCTGTTTTGACGGAAACGTTTTTTGTTATGACCATCAGCCTTATACTCTACGGAGCCTTGCCCTCGGTAGGGACCATGATTCTTTTCTGCGTGCTGCTCGGCATTTTTGCCGTGGGCGCGCCCGGCGTTCCTGGCGGCACGGTTGTGGCTTCGCTTGGCATTGTTACGGGTGTTCTTGGTTTTGACCCCACGGGCGTTGCTCTGCTTATCGCCATTTTTGCCTTGCAGGACAGCTTCGGCACGGCCTGCAACGTGACCGGCGATGGCGCGCTGGCCCTTATTCTTGAAGGTGTTTTCAACGATAACGGACAATTGGGAGCGTTGCAGACACCGTCAATGACGGAGCATTCATGAATCAAAACTGGCAATCATTCATAGATCTGCTGCATGAAGAAGTCGTGCCCGCCCTTGGCTGCACAGAACCTGTGGCTGTGGCGCTCACTGCCGCTCAGGCAGCGGAAGCCCTCGGCCTCACGCCGGAAAGGCTTGAGGTTGCGGTAAGCGCCAACCTGCTCAAGAACGGCATGGGCGTCATGGTTCCCGGCACGGGAAGCATGGGCCTGAGCATTGCCGCGGAAGCGG
>NZ_JBAIYR010000425.1:0-1909 GCF_036763145.1 Desulfovibrio sp. 1188_IL3213
TGACCGGCGACGCGGGCAAGACCTTTGACAAGCTGCTGGCATATGCCCAGGGCGAAGGCCCCGCTGCCGCAGTGCCTGCCGCTTCAGCCGCTTCCGGCGGAGCGGACCAGGTGGACAGGGTGCTCAGGGAAGCCAGAAAGGTCATCATCGTGCCTGGTTACGGCATGGCTCTGGCTCAGGCCCAGCACAAGGTGAAACAGCTTGCCGACCTGCTGGAAAGCAAGGGCGCCAAGGTGAGCTACGGCATCCATCCGGTGGCCGGACGCATGCCGGGCCATATGAACGTGCTGCTTGCCGAAGCCAACGTGGACTACGAAAACCTGCTTGAGATGGATGTGGTGAACCCCCTGTTCGCCGAAGCCGATCTTGTGATCGTGATCGGGGCCAACGACGTTGTGAACCCCGCGGCCAACACTGCCGAAGGCACGCCCATTTACGGCATGCCCATTCTCAAGGCCAATGAAGCCAAAAACGTCATTATCTGCAACTATGACGACAAACCCGGCTATGCGGGAGTGGACAATACCCTGTACGGCAGGCCCGGCGTCATCATGATGCTTGGCGATGCTTCGGCAACTATGGACAAGCTCATAGGCATGGTTCAAAAGTAGGACAACTCTGTTTTACCCTGCTCCATGCGTAGAATATGCATAGAGCATTTGACAGTACGATTGCGTTGGATAAACTGATATGTTGCCCGGGGGCGCGCTCTTCTTCTGGAAGAGGGCGTCCCCTCGGCGTTGTGGGGCATTGAAGCGCGGCGACAATGGGCGTATGCATTGCCGGAAGGGCCACAGACCGGCCCGGATAAAGGAAAAACGGCCCGCTCGGGCATTCTGGCCGGGCTGATAAGGAAGGATATATGATGACGCTGATTGTGCTTTTTGCCGTGGGCCTGGCGGGTGGTCTGGTGTTCGACTATTTCGACCTGCCCGGCGGCCCCATGACCGGAGCCATGCTGGCCGTGGTCATTTTCAAGACCTTCGGTTCCGTGAGTACGCCCGAAATACCGCACTGGATACGCTATGTGATCTATGGCTGCGTGGGAGTGATCGTGGGCAATATGTACAGCCCTGACATGCTGACGGTGATCCGCTCCACCTGGCCCATCATGCTGCTGTCAACCGCCATCATTCTGCTGGCGGGCCTGTTCTGCGCCTGGGTGAGCATGCGCTTTGGCGGCATGAGCGCCGGCGGGGCCTACCTTGCCACCAGCCCGGGAGGTTTCAACGCCATTGTGGCTCTGGCAGGGGATGCGGGCAGTGAGGCCCCTGTGGTGATGGTGTACCATCTGGTGCGCATCTACGCCATTGTGCTGCTGTCGCCTTTGGTCGCCAAGCTGCTGGCAGCCCTCATAAAGTAGACCGAAATCTCCAAGCCCTGCCTTCCGGACGGCAGACTCCCGGCGTCGGGAGCAGCATTCCTGCCTGTCCAGCCGAGAGAATTTTACCTTCTGGCCTGGACGTTTTCTGAGGGGAACGGCGTCTAGAAACAGCCCCTAGTCCTGGCGGGTCAGATGGTAGATGGCGGGAATCATGTACATGAGGCTTGCCGTCTGCTGCGCGGGATCATAGCGTGTCGCCACGATGACCGTGCCGAGGTTCCAGATGTGGCCGTTGTCGCCTTCACCGGCAGAGGGCGGCCCAAAGCGTTCACTGACCATGCGCAGGATGCTCCGGGCCGTGTCTTTGTTGGGGGCGGCATATTCCAGTTCCACAAAGCCCAGCGGCGCGGGCCTGCCCGGGCCATAGCAAAGAGCCATCTGCCGTGCGCCGGGTACAAGAGCGCCCGGGGTATACAGGTCACAGATATAGGCGTCATCCTGTCGGCTTGCCTGCATGCCGGCCTTGGAGAGGGTGTCGCGCATGGCCGCCCGGTTGGCCGTATCCAGCCGTTGCCCGAAAAGCAC
>NZ_JBAIYR010000426.1:0-1897 GCF_036763145.1 Desulfovibrio sp. 1188_IL3213
GCCCGGTGTACGGGGCGGCCCAGCGTGGCCTGCCAGGGGGTCCAGTCCTGTCCGTCTTCGTCCATTTGCGCGAAAAGGCCCCGGCACTGGGCCATCTTGGCATCCAGATTGTCGGCATAGTGCAGGGCCATGGCTTCGGGAGTGTGGGGCTGGCGTACCGCGCCAAACTGAAGCTCGCCGTGATGGCTCAGGATGAGGTGCTTGAGATGTCTTTGCAGCGGTTCTTCAAGGCCGGATTTTGCCATAAAGGGAGCCAGCATTTCTATGCCAAGCATGAGGTGACCGAGCAGGCGGCCTTCGTCGGTATAGTCGTTGGCAAGGCCGCCGGAAAATTCCCGCAGCTTGCCGATATCATGAAAGAGCGCTCCGGCCAGCAGGGTTTGCCTGTCCAGTTCCGGATACTGGTCGGCAATGCGGCGGCAGAGGTTGAAAACGCTCAGGGTATGTTCAAGCAGGCCGCCCACATAGGCGTGGTGCACGCCCTTGGCGGCCGGGCATACGCGAAAGGCCGCCCGCATTTCGGCATTGCTGAAAAAGCCCTGCACCAGTTTGCGCCAGGGGGCGTGGGTGAATTCCGCCTTGATGGAGCTGTCCAGCTCGTGGAGCATGTCATCCAGCGGGTAAGGGCTGGCGGGCATAAGGGCGGTCTGGTCCACAGCGGCGCTTTCCGCGGCGTCCAGCAGGCGCATGGGCTCCACAGTAAGCCGCACCTGATCGCGGTACAGGCTTGCGCGGCCTTCGACCCACGCCAGAGATCCGGCGGGGATTTCACCGAAGTCCGCGCTGAGGGGATGCCATATTTTGGCTTCAAGACTGCCGCTGGCGTCCACCAGGGTGAGCCGCCAGTAGGGGCCGTTGCGCGACTGGCCCTGCGCCGCCTGACTGACTGCAAACAGACCCCGCGCTTCCGACGTGGGGCTAATGTCTTTGACGTAACAACCTTTTTCCATATATCTATCCAGGAGCGTCTGGCCAGGAGCGTCAGACGCCCCGTGCGTTTTGATCGCCGCCGCAAGGGCGGATCATAGCGAAGCTTTTTTGAATTTCCCTTCTTTCCGAGGTATTGTCAATGAACGTTCTCCTGACCAATGACGACGGCATCCGGGCCAAAGGGCTGCGCGCCCTGTACGCGGCCCTGCGCGAGGCCGGTCATACGGTATACGTGGTGGCCCCCATGAGCCAGCAGTCCGGCGTGGGGCATTCGCTCACGGTGTTCGAGCCAGTGCGGGCCACAGTGATTGAAGAGCCGGACTTTACGGGGACGGGCGTTTACGGAACCCCCACCGACTGCGTGAAGCTGGCCTTGGGGCGGCTGCTGCCCCAGAAGCCCGACCTTGTCATGTCCGGCATCAATGCCGGGGCCAACGTGGGACCGGACATCCTGTATTCCGGCACAGTGGGCGCGGCCACCGAGGCCGCCCACGAAGAACTGCCCAGCATGGCGGTTTCGTTTGACAGCTTCAGCCACAATACCGCGCCGGGTATGGATCTCATGCCCCAGGCGCGCCATGCCGTGAGCCTGGCCGAGCGCATGAACTGGTCTGCCGTGGGCCGCCGCCGGGTGATCAATATCAATTATCCCGCCTGCCCCCTGGACGAGGCTGCGGAACTGTGCGTCTGCCCTCAGACCACAGCCGTGTGGAAAAACGTCTATATCGAGCGCGAAGATCCGCGCGGAGCGCCCTACTGGTGGCTTGAGGGCGAAATTCCCCCGGCAAGCATTGAGCCGGGTTCGGACAAGGACCTGCTCAACCGTGGGCATATCACCCTGACTCCCCTGTGCTTTGATTTTACCGACCGCGACGGGCTGAACGCGCTCAGGTGCATGCGGCTTCAGGGTTGATGCGGCCACTGCGGCAGCGGTTGTTTTTTGCCGCGCCGCACGATCCGCCGGGCC
>NZ_JBAIYR010000427.1:0-1876 GCF_036763145.1 Desulfovibrio sp. 1188_IL3213
ATCCTGGCATCCGGTCCGATTCCGACGTCTGGTCTGATCCGGGCCTACCGCCCGATCCGCCCACGCGGGCCGTTTGCGCCGCGCCCACTGCATCGGCAGGAAAAAGCGGAAATCCGCACTGCCTTACAGGCGTCACGGATGCGTACGCAGTCCAACTTACATACGCTTGCTGTTTCAGACAACAAAAAAAGGAAATGTCTTTGGCATTTCCTTTTTTTGTTAAAAAATAAAAGCTTTCTGAATTTTCTCTAGACTTGTCCTGATCCGCTCTTCCACCATCTGCATATGTGCCATTCTGTACACAGTACGGCTTATGCCAGTGCCGATACATGGAGCATCGCCTGCTGTTTGTCGAGCCGGAACCGTTCACCGGCAGCATTGAACCCGATACCGTTGCACCACATTTTCAATTACCGCACGTAGTTGGGGATATTGATAAAGACGTCGCGCGTGAAGGTGATCATGCGCTCCATAAGCCAGGGCAAGGCCAGCAGCAGGGTCAGAAACATGCAGACAATTTTGGGAATAAAGGTCAGCGTCATCTCCTGAATCTGGGTCGCAGCCTGAATGACGCTCACGATCACGCCCACGCCCAGCCCCACGCCCAGCATGGGCAGGGCCATCATAAGGCACAATTCAATGGCCTGGCGTCCGAAACCGATGACAAAATCAGGAGACATGGCGTAACCTCACAGGAAAATTTTGACACTGCCGCAACCGGCGGCCCATTTGATTCAAGATTGATGCCAGCCTGCTCAGGGCTGCGTCCGGTCAAAGCAGAAAACTGTTGACCAGCGAACCCACCAGCAGATTCCAGCCGTCAACCATCACAAAAAGCAGCAGCTTGAACGGCATGGAAACCATCATGGGCGGCAGCATCATCATGCCCATAGCAAGCAGCACGCTTGAAATCACCATATCAAGCACAAGAAAGGGAATGTAGATGAGAAAGCCGATGGTGAAGGCCGTTTTCAGTTCACTGATAACGTAGGCCGCCGCCAGAAGCATGGTGGGAACCTCTTCCTTGTTCTTCGGGGCTTCCATATTGCTGATGGAATAGAAGATGGAAAGGTCTTTTTCGCGCGTGTGCTTGAACATGAAGGAGCGCAGCGGGGCCTGGGCCTTGTCCAGAGCCTCCCTGTAGTCGATGCGCTCACTGAGGTAGGGCTGAAGGGCGTCGTCGTTGATCTGTTTGCCCACGGGGAACATGATCACAACCGTCATAAAAATGGCAAGACTTGCCAGAATCTGGGTGGGAGGCAGTTGCTGCACGCCCATGGCCTGGCGCAGAAAACTGAAAACAATAATGATGCGGGTAAAGCTGGTGACCGTAAGCATGATGGCCGGGGCCACGGAAAGGATGGTCAGCAGGAAGAGAATTTCCAGCAGGATGGAGACTTTTTCCGGCGATTTGGCGCCGCCCGCCAGGGTGAGCTGCAGGGTGGGCATAGCCATGTCCTGCGCGGCATGGGCCAGATGAGGCAGCCAGAAAAGAAGACTAGCGGCTGTCAGCCCCGCGAGACACTTCTTCCATGACGTGTTCAAAATCCTTGTTCTGCGGCTCATGCTGCGCCTGCTCCTCGGTCAGAAGGGTTATGTGCTGGTCGGTAACGCCCAGCAGCAACCTCCTATTCAAGAAGCGTACCACCATCAGCCCCTTGCGCGGCCCCAGCGGCAATTGCGCCTCCATGACCAGCGCCCCCTTGGGCAGCGCGCCGGGGCGCGGCAGAAAATTGAACTTGCCGAAGCGTCGCACAAGCCAGACCACCAGCCACAGTAAGGCCACCAGAAGAAAAAGTATGCCCACGGCCTGGGCATAGCCGCCCCACGAAAAAGAACTTCCGCCAAGGCTTGCCCCATGCGCCGCCGCGCTGCT
>NZ_JBAIYR010000428.1:0-1876 GCF_036763145.1 Desulfovibrio sp. 1188_IL3213
GGACGGCTGCGTGAGCAGACGTTCGCTACGGAGGCGTAAGCGCAGTTTATCTGCGCGGTTAAACGCCGAAGTGAGCGTGCCTTAAACTTTGAGAATGTATATTCTCAAAGTTAATCTGCTCTAGAGCATTTTACCTTTGAAAAAGTGTAAATGCTCTACATCTAGACAGTGTCGTCACGAGCGCGCACAATGTGGCGTGGATTCAGCTGAAAATCACATTTTCCGGCTGAATGAAAACTTTGAAATGTGAAGTAGTTCAAAGTTAATCTGCTCTGGACTGCCGGTGAACCTGCCAATGTGGCCCCTGTACGGACGCTTGGGCTTCTGGCGGCTGCATGGCCGGATTATTTGAGTTTTTTCAGGGTTTTTTCCATACCTTCGGGCAAGGGGTAGCAGTGCTCTTCACCGGGAAAAGCCCCCACCCGCACCTCGCGGATATAGGCTTCGATGGCGTCACGCAGGGCCATGTCCACAGAGCCGAAATACTTTACAAAACGTGGCAGCGGCCGGGCATTGAGGCCCGCCATGTCCTGCCAGACCAGCACCTGACCATCGCAGTCGGCCCCTGCGCCGATGCCGATGACAGGTATGGCAAGTTCCTTGGTAATACGGGCCGCCAGCGGGGCGGGAACGCACTCAAGCACCAGGGCAAAGGCTCCGGCCTCCTGAAGGGCGCGGGCGTCGTCCAGAAGTTTTTGGGCCGCTGCCGGGGTTTTGCCCTGCATCTTGAAGCCGCCCAGGGCGTTTACGGACTGGGGCGTAAGGCCAAGATGCCCCATGACAGGAATGGAAGCCCGCACAATGGCCCTGACCTCATCGCAAAATTCCGCACCGCCCTCCAGCTTGACGGCCTGGGCGCGCCCTTCCGTCACCAGCCTTCCGGCATTGCGCACGGCCTCGTCAACCCCGGTATGATAGCTCATATAGGGCATATCGCAGATAACAAGAGCCTGCTCCGCGCCGCGCGCCACAGCGGCGCTGTGGCGTACCATATCGTCCACGGTGACACCCAGCGTGTCCTCATGCCCCAGCATGACCATGCCGAGAGAATCCCCGACCAGCAGAGCGTTAACCCCGACGGCGTCCATGACGCGGGCCGTGCTGTAGTCATAGGCGGTAAGCACCGCAAGTTTGCCCTGCCCTTTGGCGGCGCGAAAGGTGACCACAGTGTTCTTCATTTTTTGCTCCTTGTAAAAAATCATGCCTTGATGCAGAGAGCGCCGGGACTGACGTCAGCATCGGGTCTGACCCGAATACCGGGGCTGGCAAGTAACGGGGCTGGCGCAAACCCCGGATGCACCATAAACGCCACAAGACCCCGCCGGCCACGCCAACCTCCAGGCGGCAGACAAGACGCTTCCGCTCAGGCTCCGTCAGGGCCAGTATTGGCCGCCTGGGCCAGCCCCATAAGCAGATGCGTCAGCTTGGCAGCCGTAAAATTGCAGTGGTGCAGCCCCTGTATGGGCGCCAGTTCCACCACATCAAACCCCACCACCCTGCGCCCGGCCATGCAGCGTTCAAGAATGAAATGGGCCTCGCGCCAACTTATGCCCCCCGGCGAAGGGGTGCCGGTGGCAGGCATGAGCGAGGCGTCAAATGCGTCCACATCAAAGGTCACATAAATGCGCCGGGGAAAATCCTCGGGCAGGGGCTGCTCGGGCAGACCCACCCGAGCCATGAAATAGGCGTCGTAATGCGTGACGTTGTGCGTCTTGCGCACCTCGGCCTCTTCACGGCAAAAGTCGCGCAATTGGTCGCGGGTTCATACATGGCCTCGGCCACGGCCGAAGGCAGCACAAAACGCCCGCGTGTGGCGGCTCTGACCTTATAGGTGAAGGTTCGTGGCTGCGGTCCGGTGTTTACAAAGAAAATCCCC
>NZ_JBAIYR010000429.1:0-1866 GCF_036763145.1 Desulfovibrio sp. 1188_IL3213
CCTGCGGCGGCTCGGGAGGCGGCAGGCCCGACCTGGCCCAGGCAGGCGGCAGCCAGCCTGAAGGACTGGACGAAGCCTTTGCCGCGCTGAAAAAATGTATCGAACAATAAGGACTGTGTGATGATTGGCATTTCCAAGCTGTACTGTGGTCAGGTGGAGCCTTCGGACGCCCTGCGTTATGGCCGTGAGTCGGGCAAGCTGCCCTCCCATCTGCTGCAGTTTTCCAAGGACAAGAAGCCTGTGGTGGTCTGGAACATGACCCAGCGCTGCAACCTCAAATGCGTGCATTGCTACGCTCACGCCATTGAGGTGGACGGCACGGACGACATCAATACCCAGCAGGCCAAGGCCATGATCGACGATCTGGCCGCCTACGGCGCTCCGGTCATGCTTTTCTCCGGCGGCGAGCCGCTGGTGCGCAAAGATCTGGTTGAACTGGCAAGCCACGCCACGTCCAAGGGCATGCGGGCCGTCATCTCCACCAACGGAACCCTGATCACCAAGGAAAAAGCGCGCGAACTCAAGGCCGTGGGCCTCTCTTACGTGGGCATCTCCCTGGACGGCATGGAAGAAATACACGACAAGTTCCGCGCCGTACCCGGCGCGTTCCGCAAGGCTCTGGAAGGCATTGCCAACTGTCAGGCCGAAGGTCTCAAGGTGGGGCTGCGCCTTACCATCAACAAGCGCAATGCCGGTGAAATTCCCGGTATTTTCCGCCTGCTCAGGGATATGGAAATTCCCCGCGCCTGTTTTTACCACCTTGTCTACTCCGGCCGAGGCTCCGAGCTTATCAAGGAAGACCTTGACCACGCGGAAACCCGTCAGGTGCTGGACCTCATCATGGATGAAACCCGCGCCCTGTTTGACGCGGGCAAGGGCAAGGAAATCCTTACTGTTGATAACCACGCCGACGGCCCCTACGTGTGGATGCGGCTCAAGCGCGAAGACCCCAGGCGTGCGGAAGAAGTTTTTGAACTGCTTCAGTACAATGAGGGCAACAGCTCGGGCCGGGGTATCGGCTGTATTTCCTGGGACGGAAAGGTTCATGCCGACCAGTTCTGGCGGAACCATGTGCTCGGCAATGTGCTGGAGCGTCCGTTCTCGCAGATATGGGACGACCCCTCCATTGAACTGCTGCACATGCTCAAGGACAAGAAAGCCCACGTCAAGGGCCGTTGCGCCAAGTGCCGCTTTCTGAACATCTGCGGCGGCAACTTCCGCGCCCGCGCCGAAGCCTATTATGATGACATCTGGGCACAGGACCCGGCCTGCTACCTGACTGATGAAGAAATCGGCCTGAAATAGCTTCTTTTTGTGAGGAGGCCCCTTGTTCAAAAAGGGGCCTCTTTCGCACTCTCTGCCAGTTTTTACAAGCGCTATCGCATGATAGAGGCAGCCTGGCCTGAAAAACAAGGATAGAGCCATGACTCCGTTCCATCGCGGCCGCCGTCTGCGCGCCACCCCCGAGCTCCGCACACTGGTGCGCGAAACCGCGCCCCTTCTTGTGGAAGACCTTATTCAGCCCTATTTTGTGGTTGAAACAAAAGACCCCAATTTTCGCAAAGAAATCGGCTCCATGCCAGGCCAGTACCAGCTGAGCCTCAGCCAGCTGGAAAAACAGGTGGAACAGGCCGTGGACACGGGCCTGCATTCTGTCATCCTTTTTGGCATTCCGGCCACCAAGGACGAAAAAGCCTGCGGCGCCTACGCCGACGACGGCATCGTGCAGGAGGCAGTGCGGCTGCTCAAGCGCCGCTGGCCCGAGCTTTTTGTCATGACAGACGTGTGCCTGTGCGAATACATGAGCCACGGCCACTGCGGCATTCTTACGCCCGAGGGCGTGGTGCGCAACGATGCCACCCTGCC
>NZ_JBAIYR010000430.1:0-1863 GCF_036763145.1 Desulfovibrio sp. 1188_IL3213
GGGCCGTCCCCCCGGGCCGCAGCACGGCATGAACAACGGGGACCGGCAGCACTGCGGCCACAAAAACACAGACAGCACAGCCCGGACAATCATGCGCCCGAACCGTACCGCCATGCAAGTATACAAATCTTTCTCACAAGCGCGCAAGAGGCACAGAAGCATGCCCGCGACGCAGCGATGTATTTGCGGCCTGCTCATGTGCTGCGCCCTGCTCAGCCTTGCGGCTGCCGCGCGGGCGCAGGATGTTTTTCCTCTGGATTTCACCGTTGTCCACCTGGGAAACGGGCCGCGCACGGTGCTTGTGGTGGGCGGCATACAGGGTGATGAGCCGGGCGGCTTCTCGGCCGCAAGCCTGCTGACCACCCATTATACGGTGGAGAACGGCAGTGTGTGGGTGGTACCCAATCTCAATTTTCCGAGTATTATCAAGCGGTCGCGTGGGCTGTACGGTGACATGAACCGCAAGTTCGCCCGCCTTGACCACAGCGACCCCGAATACGCTACTGTTCGGCGCATACAGAAACTCATTGATCACCCCGATGTGGCTCTGGTGCTGAACCTGCACGACGGCAGCGGTTACTACCGCCACAAATACGAAAGCAGACTGCGCAATCCCGCCCGCTGGGGGCAATCGGTCATCATTGACCAGGCCAGCCTGCCCGGCGCGTTCATGAGTTCCCTGGGCGCAATGGCCGATGAGGCCGTGGCCGCCGCCAATGCCGGGCTTCTGGCCCCTGATCACCGCCTGCATGTGCGCAATACCAATACATCGGCGGGCGACCGCGAAATGGAAAAAAGCCTTTCCTACTATGCCGTGCGGCAGGGCAAGGCGGCCTTCGGCCTTGAGGCCAGCAAGGAATTTTCTGTTGAGCTGCGCGCCTATTACCATCTTTTAATGGTGGAATCCTTTTTCCGTCAGGCAGGCGTGGACTTCAGCCGCTCGTTTGCCCTTACGCCCCAGGGCGTGCGCCAGGCGCTTCAGGACGATCTGGCCGTCTCCTTTGCCGACAACCGGGTCTTCCTGCCCCTGGAAAACGTCCGCCCGGCCATCAATTACCTGCCCCTGCCCAAAAGCGCCCCTGCCCGCGCCGTGCCTACCAAGCATATCATGGCGGTGCTGCCCTGCGACAAGGGCGGTCAAGGCCAGTACTGCGTCCACTACGGCAACCGCATGATCACCCTCATTCGCCCGGAATGGCGCGAGGTGGACGACAGCCTTGCGGCAGCCCCGGTGCGCGTGGACGGGGAGGACACCCTGATCCCCTTCGGGCAGATCGTTTACGTCAGGGACAGCCTGCTGGTGCATCCCCTTGAGGGCTACAGGGTCAACGCCATCGGCTTTGATAACGGCCAACCCGACGAAGCGGGCGTGGAACTGCGCCTCAAAGATTTTTCGCCGCGTTTTTCCGTGGACAGACAGGCCAGAATATTCCGGGTGGAAGTTTACCGGGACCGGCTTTTCAGCGGCATGTTCCTGGTCTGCTTTGGCGATGGGGACCAAAAGCGCCCGGCCGCCTCGCGCACGGCCCGCAACGCTGCCCCGCTGCCCGCCGTTGCCGGGCCGGAATCTGCCCTGGGTTTTTAGGGTGTTTCAGGCGGAACAGCTCCAGCCATGAAGTATGCCGCGCGTACAGTCCTGACGGCGACACCACCAGACACGGCCCTTGAGCAGGACTCTTGTTTGGGCAGCCGGCCACAGTTTTTTATAATGAACTCTCTATAACGACAGATGCAGGAAAAGTATGGCTGATAAAATTTCCGTCTGTGTGGCCGGAGGCGGCAGTTGGGGAACGGCCCTCGGACACCTGCTGGCCCGTGGCGGACACGATGTGAGCCTGTGGCTGCGTGATGCTGCCGTGGCCA
>NZ_JBAIYR010000431.1:0-1856 GCF_036763145.1 Desulfovibrio sp. 1188_IL3213
ACCTGGGCCGCGAGGCTTTTGTCGAGCGCGTGTGGGAATGGCGTGAGGATTACGGCCATCGCATCCTTGACCAGATCCGCGCCATGGGCGCCTCGGTGGACTGGTCGCGCCTGCGTTTCACTATGGACGAGGGCCTTTCCGCCGCCGTGCGCAAGGTTTTTGTGCAGTTGTACAACGACGGCCTTATTTACAAGGGCGACTACATCATTAATTGGTGCTCCCGCTGCCATACGGCGCTGGCCGATGACGAGGTGGAACACGAGCAGAGCAGGGGCAGGCTCTGGAAGGTGCGCTATGCCCTTGCGGACGGCTCCGGCTTTATCACCATCGCCACCACCCGGCCTGAAACCATCCCCGGCGATACGGCCATCTGCGTGCACCCCGAGGACGAGCGCTATGCCCACATGGTGGGCAAAACGGCGCTGGTTCCCGTGCTGGGCCGTGAAATTCCCATTATCGCGGACGCCTATGTGGATCGCGAATTCGGCACTGGCGCGCTCAAGGTGACGCCCTGCCACGATCCCAATGACTGGATGCTGGGCAAAAAGCACGACCTGCTCTTTATTCAGGCCATTGACGAAAACGGCGTCATGAAAGCCGAGGCCGGAATTTACCAGGGGCTGGAAAAATCGGCCTGCCGCGAAAAAATCGTGGCCGATATTGAGGCCGCCGGGCAGCTTGAAGGGGTGGAAGAACTGGAACACGCCGTGGGCCACTGCTACCGCTGCCACACCGTGGTGGAGCCGCATGTGTCCACCCAGTGGTTTGTGGCCGCCACCAGGATGGCTCCGGCCGCCCGCGACGCCGTACCCGGCCTGACCCGCATCTTGCCGGAAACCTGGCTCAAGACGTATTATCACTGGCTGGACAATATCCGCGACTGGTGCATCAGCCGCCAGATCTGGTGGGGGCATCGCATTCCCGCCTGGACATGCGAGGCGTGCAGTCAGCTCATCGTTGCCGAAGAAGCTCCGGATGTCTGCCCCCACTGCGGCAGCGCCGCGCTGAAGCAGGACGAGGACGTGCTGGACACCTGGTTCTCCTCGGCGCTCTGGCCGTTCTCCACCATGGGCTGGCCTGCCGATACCAGGGAACTGCATCGCTGGTATCCCACGTCCGTGCTGGTTACGGGCTTTGACATCCTGTTCTTCTGGGTGGCCCGCATGATGATGATGGGCATCCATTTTATGGGCAAGCCGCCCTTTGCCGACGTGTATCTGCACGCGCTGGTGCGCGACGCATCGGGCCGCAAAATGTCCAAATCCACGGGTAATGTCATTAACCCGCTGGAAATGATCGACAAATACGGCTGCGATGCCCTGCGTTTCACCCTGACGGCCTTTGCCGCCATGGGCCGCGACATCCGCCTTTCCGAAGAGCGCATTGAAGGCTACCGCCACTTTGTCAACAAACTCTGGAACGCCGCGCGCTTCACCCTCATGAATCTGCCCGAAGAAGCCCCGGCCAGCGTGGACCTTGGCAACATTCAGGGGCTGCACCACCAGTGGCTGCTGCACCGGCTTGAAACCGTCAAGCAGGACATGGATCAGGCCCTTGGGGACTACCGCTTTAACGATGCGGCCCAGCTTGGATACAAGTTTCTCTGGAACGAGTTTTGCGACTGGTATCTTGAACTTATCAAGCCCGACATGCAGAGCGAAGACGAGCAGCGCAAGGCTGCGGCCCAGTATGTGCTGTGGCTGGCCCTGCGGGAAATACTGCTGCTGCTGCATCCTGTCATGCCTTTTGTCACGGCCGAGATATGGGCGGCCCTGCCCGTGCCTGCCGGTGAAAAAGCCACTGACCTCGCCTGCGAGCTTTACCCCGCGTCGCGTCCGGCCTGCGTTCGTCCGGCC
>NZ_JBAIYR010000432.1:0-1838 GCF_036763145.1 Desulfovibrio sp. 1188_IL3213
ATGGGCGGCCTGCCCGGCATGGGTGGTTTGCCCGGAATGGAAGGCATGCCCGGCGGGCGCTCCGGTTCCGGCAAATCGGCTGCGGCTAAAAAGCGCAAGAAAAAAGAGCGCCAGAAGCGCAAGAAAAAATAAGGCATTTCGCGGCAAGGAGCGCCGTCGTAGCGGCAACACCTCTTTGCGCCAGGGCTTTTCCGCCCTTGCCCTTTCCCGGGCGCAACGATAACATAACACCTCAAAGGGAGTTGGACTCATGGCTGTAAAGTTGAAATTGACCCGCCTCGGCAGCAAAAAGCACCCCTTCTACCGGGTAGTGGCCGCCACCGACGAAACCCGTCGTGATGGCCGTCCGCTGGAGTTTCTGGGCTACTATAATCCCATGACTGATCCGGTTGAAGTCAAGCTCGATGCGGACAAAATCAAGGAATGGCTGGCCCGTGGCGCTGAGCCTACGGACACCGTCCGCGCCCTGATCAAAAAACACATGGCCTAGCGCATTTCGCTAAGCTTCCGCCACGGCGGCAGATGCCCTGCGGCCTCCCGCATATCGTAAAAAATGGCGGGGATGGCCGTTTATGGGCAAATCGGCACTGCGCACGGCCTTTACTGTTCCGGGTATTCCCCGGTGCAGGCCCCTTTGGAGGTGTATAATGAAGGCCCTGATCGAATATATTGCCCGGTCCCTGGTGGATCACCCCGACGAGGTGCAGGTCAGCGAAGTGGAAGGTGAGCAGACTACCGTGCTGGAACTCAAGGTTGCCAAGGAAGACCTGGGCAAGGTCATTGGCAAGCAGGGGCGCACGGCCAGAGCCATGCGCACTATTCTGAGTGCCGCTTCCATCAAGTGCAAAAAACGCACTGTGCTGGAAATACTGGAGTAGCGTCAGGAAGTTATGGCCGATTCCTGGATTCATATGGGTACGCTTGCGCGACCCCACGGTATTAAAGGGGAGATCTGCATCGATTGGCATGCGGACTCCCCCTTGCTTTTGACAACCCCGCTCTGGCTTCAGGCGGGCGATGGCGAACCGCGTCGCGTGCGCCAGGTGGCTGTGCGCAGCCACAAGGGGCGTCCGCTGCTTTTGCTTGAAGGCGTGGTTGACCGCAACGCCGTTGAAGGGCTGCGCGGCTGTAAACTGCTGACCAAACGCGAGGCCCTGCCCGAACCGGAAGATGACGAAGTCTATCTGGAAGACCTGCTGGGCGGCGACGTTTTTCTGCCGGATGGAAAACGTCTGGGCAGGCTCGACCACTTTGAGTATCCCGCCGGTCTTGAGGTCTGGGTCATCATGACCGATGACGACCGCGAGGTGCTCTTTCCTGCACGGCCCGAATTTATTGCGGGCTTTGATCTGGAAGCCCCGGCTGTCATTATTGATCCGCCGGAAGGTCTGCTGGATATTTATCTTTCAGAAAAATAACCCGCCTGGCGCGGTATTTTGTGACTATGAACCCGCGCAAGCGGGTTTTTCCTTTATGGGCATTTGCTGTTCAATCTTGCCATGCGGTGGGCGCGCCTTATACTTACGTAATGTCATTTGCCGAATCAGAGGACGATCATGCCAGAACTGCCGGAAGTGGAGACTGTTGTCCGTACCCTGCGTCCCCATGTGCAGGGCCGCGTTATTGCTGATGCTCAGGTCTTGCGTGCCACGAGCCTTCATCCCCTGAGCCTGCCCTTGCAGCGGCTGCGGGGATGCCGCATCGCCGATGTGACGCGACGTGGCAAGCTGGTTTTGCTGCTGCTTGACCCGGCAAAGGCGGAAGATGCCGATGTACGCGCCATGAAAGGCCTGCGCCTGGCCGTGCATTTGCGCATGACGGGCCGTCTCATGACCTAT
>NZ_JBAIYR010000433.1:0-1822 GCF_036763145.1 Desulfovibrio sp. 1188_IL3213
CTCCGGTCTGGCAGCCGCTGGTCACGCGGCTTGCCGCCGACGGGTTTTCCGGCCCCCGTGTCAATGCCCTGTTGGCTACCCTGGCTCCCGTACCCAGCCAGTCGCCCATGGGCCGCAAAATGGTTGAACTCTACAAAAGCCGCTTCATGCCCCGGCCTCCTTCCGCCAAGCCTACGCCCACAACCTACTACAAAGGTGTAGTCACGGAACAGAACGCCGCCTTGTGCCGCGCTTTTATTGCCGAGCACAAACAGGCTTTCAGCCAGGCCCAGACCCGGTATGGGGTTCCTTCGTCAGTGGCCGCGGCCCTGCTCTTTGTGGAAACCCGCCTTGGCAAGGTTTTGGCCGACGTGCCGGAAAACGCCCTCTACACCCTGGCGAGCATGGCAGTGAGCCGCGAGCCTTCGGAAATAGACCAATGGCTGCCGCGCATGCCTGGCTATGAAGAGCATATGGCCTGGCTGCAGGAGACCATGCCGAAACGAGCGGACTGGGCCTATAAGGAACTGCGGGCGCTTGTGAGCCACCTCCTGCAGGACGACCTGGACCCCAGCTATCTGCCCAGCTCCATTTACGGCGCAGTGGGCCTGTGCCAGTTCATGCCCTCCAACATCGCGGCCTACGGGGCGGACGGTGATGGCGACGGCAGGGTAGACCTGTTTCATGTGCCTGATGCTGTGGCAAGCCTGTCCAACTACCTGGCCCGCCACGGCTGGAAACCCGGCATAAGCCGGGCGCAGCAGCACAAGGTGCTCATGACCTATAACCGTTCGACGGTGTATGCCAACACTATCCTCGCTCTGGCCGATCTGGTGCAAAAAGGGGCAACTGCCCCGGCCAAAGGGACCGTGCGCGGGAAGACAGAAAAAAATGCCGCCCCCGGCAAGGGGCGGTAGGACACGTCCCCGCGGACCGCAGGAACTGGCCCCCTGAAGCAGGGCGGCGCTGGGTTTGTCATCAGACGTGTCCTTGCGGTGATGTGATCACAGACATGTCCATGCCATTTGCCTGAGTTTGCCTGATGGGGAGTGCTGAAAGTATCAGCGGCCTCCCCATCGGCCAGCCCGTGCGGCTTGTGGTGCGTTGTGTCCGCCCCGGCGGTTGCTCCGCACGGCAGGCGGCACTGCGCCGCCAGACAGTTCGCGCAAGGCATGCCGATTTTTCCGCGCAGGGCTTTCTGCTCTCATGAGCATCGTGCTCCCTGCTCTCTCAAGTTATTATTTCATCTACCGATGAAGTGAATGTGGGGTTCCCCCACCTGTGGCCGCCTGTTTCGTCAACAGGCCCTTTTCGGCGTATCTGATGGCATGCCGGAACTGAAAAGGTCACCTCTGCCGGTTTGTCCCGGCAATGGCTCGCTTTCGCGCTGTCCGGCACAGGGTCGGGCAGCGGCCCGAAAGTGGGTATTTGCGGTTGTGTGCCCGCAAATCGCCCGGCGTTCTTTTGAGCGCCGGGTGTACTTTTTGGCCTGTGCAAACACATGCGCCCTGCGGCTTTTCTTGCCATCACGCCTGCCCGGTGGCATACTTTCCGCATGAAGAGCTCATCGCAGTCCGAATTTCCCCGGCCACGGCGTCCGCTGGCTGATCTGCCACAGTTGCCGAGGCTTGGCGATCCCGTCCGGCCCCGCAGCGTGCCTGACGATGAGGCATGCTTTGCCCTGTGGGACAAGTACGACATGTTGCCCAACATACGGCGTCACTCGCTCATGGTGGCCCATATTGCCTGTGCTTTGGCGTTGCGCGCGGCGTCGCGAGGTTTTGACGTCAATGTGCCGGAGGTGCGCGCCGGAGGGCTGCTGCACGATCTTGCCAAAACGTAC
>NZ_JBAIYR010000434.1:0-1815 GCF_036763145.1 Desulfovibrio sp. 1188_IL3213
GACGCTCCGCCGGGGTCAGGCCCGGGGGCGGCACGGCTTTTTCCGTCCAGTCCAGAATGCGGCAGCCCATGCCGCGCAGTTCGCGGCCCAGAAGGCGCACGCCGTGTTTATGCTTGAAAGATCCGGCCACGTAGATGGTAAATGCCGCCATGAACAGTCCTTACGATTTTTACAGATTTTTTACAGCTTGCATAAATCATGAATGCAAGGGGCGCGCCTTGCCGCATAAAAGGGCAAAGGCCCTGAGGCGGCGTTGTCCTCAATATTCGATGCCGGGCGCGGCCTTGATGCCCTCGCGCCAGGGGTGCTTGATTTCGGTCATGGAGGTCACAAGGTCCGCCGCGTTCACCAGCCAGTCCGGCGCGTTGCGGCCGGAAAGCACCAGATGCGTATCCTGCTGTCGCGCCAGCGCCATAAGTTCTTCAATTTCCTCACGCAAAAGAATGCCCGCGCCAAAGGCGTAA
This sequence comes from Desulfovibrio sp. 1188_IL3213, assembly GCF_036763145.1. Lineage (NCBI taxonomy): Bacteria > Pseudomonadati > Thermodesulfobacteriota > Desulfovibrionia > Desulfovibrionales > Desulfovibrionaceae > Desulfovibrio > Desulfovibrio sp. 1188_IL3213. The sequence goes on from NZ_JBAIYR010000434.1 coordinate 465, forward strand.
AGGCTTTCGTCCAGCACAAGCATGTCAGCCTCGGCCATCTGTTGCCGCGCCCATTCAAGCACCCTCAGGGCCGCCTCGCGATGGGCGGGCCGGTCTTCTTCATGGCGCAGAAAACCGCAGCCCCCGGCCAGAAAGCGTTGCCCAAGCCATTGGGTCAGCATGGCCTGTTCGCCTGCCTGCCCGTCGCGTTTCATAAACTGACCAAAAGCCACGGTCATGCCTTGCCCCAGGGCGCGCACCGCCTGCCCGGTGCAGGCGCTCGTTTTTCCTTTGCCGTTGCCTGTGTACACAAGAATCATCAGCTCCACACTCCTGCCAGGGCCGTATGGCATGAAGGACACGCGCCGGGCGCGTCCGCCCGCATGAGCGACCGTATACTGTAGCCCCGGCGCTCTATAACCAGATTTCCGCACTGGGGGCAAAACGTATTGCTGCCCAGAGCGCTTTGCACATTGCCTATATATACAAAATGCAAGCCTTCCTCGCGCCCGATGGTCCATGCCTCTTCAAGCTTTGCCAGCGGAGTGGAGGGGTGGTCGGCCATGCGGTGCGCGCCGTGAAAGGCGGAGAGATGCCAGGGCGTGTCGGCCCCCAGTTCCTCCCGGATAAAGGACGCGGCGGCCTTGAGTTCGTCCGGGCTGTCGTTGACCCCGGGAATGACGAGGGTCGTTACCTCAAGCCACCAGCCCATCTCCTTGATGGTCTTGAGGTTGTCGAGCACGGGCTGTAGCCGCGCTCCGCAGTATTGCCGGTAAAAGCTGTCGCTGAACGCCTTGAGGTCCACATTTGCGGCCTGAATGCTCCGGCTCAGAACCGCCAGGCAGTCCGCCGACATGTAGCCGTTGGTGACCAGCAGGCTGCGCATGTCCCGAGCAGCGGCAAGCGATGCGGTTTCGTAAACCAGTTCAAAAAAAACCGTAGGCTCATTATAGGTAAAAGCCATGCTGCGGGCGCGGTTTTCCTGTGCCAGCACCACCAGGTCTTCGGGCGCCGCGCGTCTGCCGGGAACGACGCCGTTGGCGGGTATGTGGGCAATGTCGCTGTTCTGGCAGAACTTGCAGGAAAAGTTGCAGCCCACGCTGCCTACGGAAAAGGTCCTGCTGCCCGGCAAAAAGTGGTAGAGAGGCTTTTTTTCCACCGGATCAAGATTGACGGCGGTGACCACATCGCGCACCACCGAGACGAGTTCTCCGTTGACGTTGGCCCGCACGCCGCACAGGCCCTTGGCTCCTTTTTTCAGGCGGCAGGCGTGCGCGCACAAAAGGCACAGCACGCTGCCCTGATCCTGGCCTTGCAGCGGCTGCCAGAGTTGTGTCTGCATATCAGCGCCCCTCCGTGCCGGAACCGGCGG
>NZ_JBAIYR010000435.1:0-1808 GCF_036763145.1 Desulfovibrio sp. 1188_IL3213
GCGGTTCTTGGCCCAAGCGGCTTCGTTGTTACCCTGCACGGCGGGATTTTCCTTGCCGTAGCTGATCATTTCAAGCTGGTTGGGGTTCACGCCCATCATGACCAGGTACTCATACGCAGCGCGGGCGGGCAGCCGCGTGGATTTTGTGCCGGGAGGCCTTGATATGCGCGAGCATTACGCGGCAGCGCGTATTTTTGCCCTGTCGTCCGTACGTGAAGGGCAACCCAATGTAATCCTTGAGGCAATGGCTTGCGGCCTGCCCGTTGTCGCCACTGGCGTCGGGGGCATTCCCCGCCTTGTGGAGCAGGAGGTCAGCGGGCTGCTTTCCCCTGCGGCAGACGCGGAAAGCATGGCGCGGCACTGTTGCCGCCTGCTCGATGACAGTGCCTTGTGCGACGGCATGGGATTGGCCGGGAGGCGGCGGGTTGAACAGGATTTTTCCTTTACGGCCATGGTGAGCGCCCACGAGAAAATTTTCAGCAGCCTGAATTCTGCGACGTAGAGTATTTCAACTTTGCGGATCTATTTCCCCAAAGTTTTTACGGCGTTCACTACGACGCTCAACCGCGCGGATAACCTGCGTTTGCGCCTTTATGGCGGGCATCTGTTCGTGCCGTCTCCCGGGCGGATGTGTCTGGGGATTGCAATGTAACCTTGTCCCCGGCCGTGGCGGTCAATGACGAAACACGCATCTTGCGCTTCCCGTCATGGCACGCTTAGAGCAGATTAACTTTGAGAATATACATTCTCAAAGTTTAAGGCACGCTCACTTCGGCGTTTAACAGCGCAGATAAACTGCGCTTACGCCTCCGTAGCGAACGTCTGCTCACGCAGCCGTCAGAGCAATTTAAAAGTTGAATTGCTCTAGCCTGCCTTTTGGAAGAGCGTCGGAAAAAACGGCTCCTTGAACGGGACCGGAGGCTGCCCGGAAAGCAGACGTCTTTTTGCGGCAGCACGCCAATACAGGAATACAACCTATGTGGAACAGTAAAAACATATGGAAACGACATACAACATTGTCTGAAGAGGTGATTGCAAGCCGGACGCGCACCGTTACGCCAGATGATAAAAATGAGTGGCATTCCCGGATCGCGCAAAACCTGCCCACGGGGGGGGCCGCTTCGCACCGGCCCGGTGCGGGGCTGCGGCTTGGCGCGCTGTGGATCTGCGCTGTGCTGCTTGGCCCCGGAGGCCCGGCAGCAGCCCACGGTCAGGATATGCAGCCGTCGGCGGTAACTGGTGTAACCGGTGTTGAGGGCAGGGAAGACAGCCGGGAATCTTCGGCACAGGAGAAGCCGGAAGCCCTGCCGCCGGAACTTGCAGAACGACCTGTGGAAGTGAGGGAACTGTGGACAGGTTCGCTTTATTCATCCACCTACAGGGTAGGTTTGTGCTTTTCCGCCGACGGCAGCGTGCGCGGTGTGGTGCATTTGCGCCTGTACAACGGCAAGGTAGACGTGTACCACATTGTGGGCAGCGTCCGGAATAACGAAATACAGGCGCGCCACTCTTCAGGTCATACTTTTAAAGGGCGGCTGGTTTCGGCCAATAAGGTGGAAGGCGTCATCAAGCTGAAAAGCGGCATGAAAGTACACCTTGAAGGCACCCGCACCCACGATGTTCCCCTTGCCCCCGAAAACTGCGCTCCGCTGCCGTAAGGCGTCGGCAGGGTGCGCGCGGCTTGTGAGGCTCCGGGCCGCCTGTTAACGTGAAGGAGAAATTATGTTCTGGCTCTGGTTTGCGCTGGCGGCTTTCAAATGCCTGCTGCTCTACGTTCTGGCCCGGACAGGGCAGGCCCTGCCGCGCCG
>NZ_JBAIYR010000436.1:0-1792 GCF_036763145.1 Desulfovibrio sp. 1188_IL3213
CATTCTCAAAGTTTAAGGCACGCTCACTTCGGCGTTTAACCGCGCAGATAAACTGCGCTTACGCCTCCGTAGCGAACGTCTGCTCACGCAGCCGTCCGAGCAATTTAAAAGTTAAATTGCTCTAAAAAGAGTAGCCCACAGAGAACATGTAGATATTGGCCTGCACATTCTCTGAATGGCCGCCCTTGATCCCGCTGGCCGGAGAACGGATACCGGAAGTTTCGGTATGGTCATAGTCCACGGGGTTGATCCACAAATGGGCGTAGGTCAGGTCAACTGTCCAGTTCTCCCACGTAAAGCCCGTCCCCAGGCTCATCATGGTGCGCCCGTTGGTGGGCATCATGTAGTCGCTGTAGCTTTCGTTGACCACCGGAGTCTCGTAGGCAAAGCCCGCGCGCAAGGCCCACCAGTCCAGGGGCTTGTATTCCACACTGGCGTTAAAGTTCCAGCCGTCGCGCCATTCTTTGTTATTGATGGCGGAATAGTCATCGCCCATATTGATATTCAGCGCATTATAGGTAGACCAGCGAGTAAAGACCGTACCCACTTCAAAACTCAGGTTATCCACAGGCTTGTAGGCAATACCGAGAGCGATGGAGTCAGGAAGCTGCAAAGTGGCATTGGCGCTGCGGTCGCGGGCTTGCGGGCCATGCATTACCCCGGCAGTTATGAGGCCGTTTGGTCCCTCGTAGCCGAAATCCACATCGCCGAAGAGGTTGAGCGTGATCTGGCTTTTGTAGGAAAGGCCCAGGGACCACTGGTCATTGAAACGCATATGCATGCCGAGATGCGCGCCCACGCCCCAGCCGCTGCCTTCCAGTTGCAGATCGTTGTCAAAAGCGTCCGTGGCCGTTCGCGTGGGAATCTTGTTGCCCATATACACATGGGCGTACAGGGCCTCCACTCCCACGGAAAGGGAGAGCATGTCATTGACCTTGTAGGCCAGGCTCGGCACAAAAGACACGGTCTGCATGCCGATGTCGTACATATTGTACCGGCCGACCCACTGGCTGTTGAAAGAATTGCCCAGGCCGAAACGGCTGAAGGAGGCAAAGCCGAGCCACACCCTGTCGTTAAGCTGGTGGCTCACAAAACCGTGCGGAGCCAGCCACACATCGGGCTTGGTAGAGGTGTGCTTTTCCACGCCGTTGCCCATGTCGGCCACAATGGTGCCCAAGGGAGCAATAAAGGCCAGCCCCCCCATAACGTGCGTTCCGGGAACCTGGGTTATGCCCGCGGCATTATAGGCCAGCGTAGAAACGTCATCGGCACGGCCCACCATCCCGCCGGAAAGAGCCACCCCACGGGCGCTCCACTCGTTAAGGGCAAAGCCTTCAGACCGGGCATCGGGCGAACAGCAAAGAACCAGAGCCAGCACCAAGGCCGGTACACGAAAAAACTTCATTACTCCTCCAGAAAACCTCAGCCGGCGCAGCCATGTCCTGAATACAGGACGTGAGCTATCCGAACCGTCACGCAACGGCCTGAAACGCCGCCCCCCCATAGGGCCAAGTCTGCATTAAAAAATCGGCCGCCCTTGCTTCTCCAGAAAGAAGCGGCGGCACTCCACAGCCAGCAAAAAAATACAACTGCCATTCACAACATATTTACAGGATCAAGGTCAAGAAAAAGTCGTAGATTTTTAGCGCATTTTTGTGAAAGGGCAAAAAAATACAGTGAGCGTATGGCCTGCCAGTCCTGCCCTTTCACAAGGCAGGCATAACGTCGCCTGCCCCGCAGCAGGGCCAGCGGCGCGGGGGCGGGACCCAGCAGTTGCAACCCCAGTTCCGCC
>NZ_JBAIYR010000437.1:0-1787 GCF_036763145.1 Desulfovibrio sp. 1188_IL3213
CCCGACGCGCGCTAGCAGTCCATGAGCCTGGGCGCCAAGCCCTTTGACGTGGGCGTGCCTGCCGAGGTTGCCATCGGCGAGGGCGGCTATGCCCAGCGCCTGAGCGACGAGTGGCTGAACAAGGAACGTGAGGCTCTGAAGCCGTTGGTGAAGGACGCCGACATCATCATTCTTTCGGCCCTGATCCCCGGCAAGCTGGCCCCGATCCTGATCACCGACGAAATGGTGGCCTCCATGGCTCCCGGTTCCAGCATTGTGGACATTTCCATTGACCAGGGCGGCAACTGCGCGTTGACCGAAGCCGGTGAAGTGGTGGTCAAGCACGGCGTGACCATCGACGGCACCAAGAACATCCCCGGCATGATGCCCACAAGCTCCACGTGGATGTTTGCCAACAACGTGTTCCAGCTGCTTTCGTTCCTGGCTCAGGACGGCAAGATCGTGCTGGACAGGACCGACCCCATCATCGAATCCACGCTGAGCACCATTGACAAGCAGATTGTCCATCGGGGCGCGCGTGAAGCAATGGGCCTTTAATCATTAAAGAACGCCGGGCGCGGCCTGTTCCGCGCCCGGCGTTCCGGCATACAGGCCGGGAAAAATATTATTCAAGGAAGACATATGACCCCACTTACCCTGCTGGCGGTGTTTGTAGCGGCGACGCTGCTTGGCTACAAGATCATCAGCCATGTGCCGAGCCTTTTGCATACCCCCCTGATGTCGGCCATGAACGCCCTTTCGGGCGTCATCATTCTTGGTGCGGTAACCGCGACCCATCTTGCCGGTTCGACCTTTTTCACGCTTCTGGGGGCTCTTGCCGTGGCAATGGCTATTGTCAACGTTTTCGGCGGATTCGACATCACCAATAAAATGCTCCGCTTGGTCGCCGGGAAAAAGAAGTAGCCCTTCTCTGACCTCTGCATCAACCATAAACCGGAAGAAAGGGTTGCTGTGAAATGAATGCGATAACCTACAACATCATAGCCGGAATTCTTGTGGCGTCAGTGCTGTTCGGCCTGCGCCTCATGAACAGGGTTCCCACTGCGGTCAGGGGCAACCTTTTTTGCGCCTCTGCCATGGGTCTGGCAATTCTTGTGACCATGTTCAAGGACGGTTCGCTGACCTCGCTTTCGCTGTGGCTCGCCATTGCCGTGGGCATGAGCCTGGGCCTTACCCTGTCCAACAAGGTCAAGATGATCCAGATGCCGCAGATGGTGGCTTTTCTGCACGGCATCGGCGGCGGCGCGGCGGCCATTGTGAGCTTTCTTGTGCTCACCGACACGGGCGCGCCCTCGGCCTTTGAACGCGGCAGCGCCTGCCTGGCGCTTGCCATGGGCATGACCACCATTGCCGGTTCCTTTGTGGCTGCGGGCAAACTGCATCAGATTCTGCCGCAAAAGCCCATCATTCTGCCCGACCATACCAAGATCATCCTGTCCATTCTTGGACTTATGGGCTTTTCCGTGCTTATGGGCACGGCCTTTCCGCAGTTTCTGTTCGGCTTCTTCATCTTTTTGATGTTTGTCACCGGCACGGCCTTCGGCATCGGCTTTACCATCCGCGTGGGCGGGGCCGACATGCCCATCACCATCTCGCTGCTGAACTCCATGGGCGGCGTGTGTGCCGCCATTGCGGGCTTTGCGGTCAATGATCCCCTGCTTGTGGCTATCGGCGGCATCATCGGCTCGTCCGGCTACCTGCTGACGCGCATCATGTGCCGCGCCATGAACCGCAAGCTGCTGTCCATCCTGCTCGGCGAGTCTTCCGTGGTGGCTCCGGCCGCCCCG
>NZ_JBAIYR010000438.1:0-1786 GCF_036763145.1 Desulfovibrio sp. 1188_IL3213
GGGTGCGCAACGCACGGCCGAAGGGGCCGAGATCGCCCATGCGCGCGCCCGCCTCGTCACAGCGTGCAAGGCTGCGGGCATTCTTGCCATCGACACGCCCTATCCCTTTGTGTCCGACCTTGAGGGGCTGGAAAAAGACGCCGCCTATGCCGTGCAACTCGGCTTTGACGGCAAGGCCGTTATCTCGCCCCACCATGTGCATCGGGTGAATCAGGCGTTCATGCCTGCGCCGGAAAAAGTCAACTGGGCCAAGCGTGTGATGGCCGCCGCCCGCAGGGCTGACGAAGAAGGCAAGGGGGCGGTTTCTTTGGACGGCATGATGATTGACCTGCCCATTATCAAAAGGGCGGAACGCATTCTGCTTCTGGCCGACGCCTAGGGCATTCTGGCTTTGAGAATATACATTATCAGAGCTTCAAGACGCTCACTACGGCGCTTAACAGCGCAAACAGTTGCGCTTACGCCTTCGTGGCGGCCGTCTGATGACGCTGCCGCCAGAACAATTTCAGAGTGAAATTGCTCTAAGGGGATATTTTCATGAAACGCAAACATATGGCTTCCATTACCGACGCTCTGCGCCAATGCGGCCTCAGGGACGGCATGACCCTGTCCTTTCACCACCACCTCCGCAACGGGGACCATGTGGTGAACATGGCGATGGACGCCGTGGCCGCACTGGGCGTCAAGGACATAACCGTTGCCTGCTCTTCGCTTTTTCCCGTACACGAGCGCCTGATAGAGCACATCAGGGCCGGGGTGATCACCGGCCTTGATACAGACTACATGAGCGGCCCCCTGGCAAAAGCCGTGACTGACGGCATCCTGCCGAGGCCCGTCATGTTCCGCTCGCACGGTGGCCGGCCCCGCGCCATCGGCGAAGGTTCGCTCAAAATAGACATCGCCGTGGTGGCCGCGCCCGCCGTGGACGGCCTGGGCAACATAACGGGAACCGAAGGGCCGTCGGCCTGCGGCTCGCTGGGCTATGTCATCCCGGATACCCGGCATGCAACAAAGGTCATCGCCGTCACGGATCATGTGGCGGCAGGCGGTCTGGGCCGCGTGAGCATACCCCACGACGTGGTGGATCATGTGGTGGTAGTGGACAAGATTGGCGATCCGGCCGGTATTGTTTCCGGCTCCATCAGTCTGACCAGAGACCCTGTGGCCCTTGCCATCGCCCGCAATGCCCAGGCGGTCATACGGGCCTCCGGCCTGCTGCAGGACGGTTTCTGCTATCAGACCGGCGCAGGGGGCGCATCGCTGGCCGCCTCTCTTTTTCTGCGAGAAGACATGCGCGCCATGAAGCTGCACGGCGGTTTTTTACTTGGCGGCATAACCAGATATATGGTGGAAATGCTTGAAGAAGGGCTGTTTGACAACATCTTTGACGTACAGTGCTTTGACCTGGACAGCGTGAAGTCCATTGCCCGGAACCCGCGCCATGTGGAAATATCCGCCGACACCTACGCCAATCCCGGCAGAAAAGGCAACTGCGTGGACTATCTGGACGCCGTGCTGCTGGGCGCCACGGAAATTGATCTCGATTTCAACGTCAACGTGACCACCGACTCCAACGGAAAAATTATCGGCGGTTCCGGCGGCCACAACGATGCCGCCGCAGGGGCAAAACTGACCGTCATTGTCGCACCGCTGGTGCGCGCCCGCCTGCCCATTGTGGTGGAAAAATGCACCACGCTTACCACCCTCGGCTCCACAGTGGACGTTCTTGTGACCGAACGCGGCATCGCCGTGAACCCTGCCCGCAAGGAGCTGGCCGACAGGCTGC
>NZ_JBAIYR010000439.1:0-1779 GCF_036763145.1 Desulfovibrio sp. 1188_IL3213
TCCGCTCTCAGCGCCGCCGCAGGGTACGCCTTCAACGGCGACGGCGTCATTCCCGTCGCTTCTGTGGACAAGCAGGACACAGCCGTGGCCGTCTTCATCACCACCGGTCTCACGGTGGTGGGCGGCATGCGTGACGATTCCGGCGCGCCGGGACTGGATGCGAAACTTGCAGAAGTTTTTCGTAAAAATTTGCAGGGCATCCGCCAATGGCGGCAAAAGACCCGCCAGGCAGACCTGCCCCTGGGCAATGATACGGCTGAGGCATGGAGCCTGCTGCAGAGGCTCGGCCCCAAGCTGGACGATTATTTTGCCCGCTGCCGCATGGCCGCCTTTGCGCCGCAAGCCCTTGCCGCACTGAACGAAGAAAACGAACTGAACACGCAGGACACCCGCGAGGCAGAGATTTTTTCCATGGAAAATCTCGCCCGCCGCCCGCTTGCCAGAGTCGCCGCCGGACGTTCCCTCAACCTGACGGAGGGCATCAATCCCGCGTGGGAAAAAGACATACGGTCCTTTCGCCGCCTGTTTGCCTCCATGCTGCCGCAAGCCTCCGCCGACACGGGGCAGGGGCTTCAAATGGATGAGGAAGGCTGGCACGCCATCCGTAACCGCTTTGCGCCCTATGCCGCGCTGCTGGCGGAAAAACCCTCCTTTCCCCATGCGCCGGAAAATGCCGGGCAGGCTTCTGCTCCCGACCTTCCGGCCCTGGCGCCGGCCCCCGCCGACGACGACCTCGGCAGGGCATTTCTGCCCCTGGATCCCGAAGACGTGGCCGACAGGCTCTCGGACGAAGCCCTTGACGAACTGCTTTCGCCCGACACGGAAAAAGCTTTCGCCGCGTATGTGGCGCGCGATCTGGCCGCTCCCCGCATGGACGCCCTGCGCGCCCTTGAAAAACTCATTCTCCTGCACGCCAACCTTTACACCCTGCTCATGAATTTCGTTTCTTTCGCAGATTTTTACGAGCCGGGCAACAAGGCCATTTTTCTGGCCGGAACACTGTATATAGACAGCCGCTCCTGCTCGCTCTGCGTACATGTGGAGGATGTGGACGCGCATATGCGCCTTGCGGCCCAAAGCCATCTCTGTTTGCTCTACTGCCAGTGCAGCAGAAAAGACGAAAACGGGCAGGAGCAGACCATAACCATCGCCGCCGCCCTTACCGCCGGAACAGCGGACGACCTGATCAAGGGCCGCCACGGCGTCTTTGTGGACAATGCGGGCCGTGTGTGGGACAGCACCCTGCTGCGCGTGGTGCGCAATCCCATCAGCCTGCGGGAAGCCATGTGGGCGCCCTATGTGCGTTTTGCCGCCCTGATGGGCGAACAACTGCAAAAACTGGTGTCCACCAAAGACACTGCCATCGCCAACGCATCCTCCAAAATGGCAGGTTCGCTGGCCGACGGCAAAGCCGAAGCGCCAAAAACAACCACCGTCAGACCGCCCTTTGACATTGCGAAAAGCGCGGGCATCTTTGCCGCCGTCAGCGTCGGCATAAGTATGGTCAGCGCGTCTTTTACCTATATTGCCAAATCGCTTTTTTCCCTTGGCTGGTGGTGGCCCATGGCCCTTTTTGTCATATTTGCCGCCATTTCAGGGCCTTCCATGATCATGGCATGGTTCAAACTGCGCAGGCGCAGCCTTGGGCCACTGCTGGACGCTTCGGGCTGGGCCGTCAATACGGGCGCGCCCATCAACCTTACCCTGGGCAAAACCCTCACGGCCGTGGGCGAAATGCCTCCCGGCGCGCAACGTTCGCTTGACGACCCCTACGGACTG
>NZ_JBAIYR010000440.1:0-1775 GCF_036763145.1 Desulfovibrio sp. 1188_IL3213
GGCCAGAATGGAAGAAGGCCTGCCCAGGGACTGCGGGGTTCCCTGGCTGCCGTGCAGGCGCAGGGCTTTCATTTCGGCCCACAGGTTTACGCCGTTCATGTCCAGGCGTACCCGGCCGCGACGCTCGTCCACATCAGTGACCACGCCGCGTTTATTGAAAACAGTGTGAAAAACCTGCTGACCAATCACAAAATGCTCAGGGCTGGGCAGAACCGAGCCGTTTTGATCCGCCGCGTCAGCCGGAACAAGCGAAGCCCGCAGGCGGGACATTTCTTTCAGGGCCTGCTTGTGGGTTGCGCGGCCTTCTTTCCAGGCTCGCATGAGTTCGGACGCCTTGCTCCGCACTTCGTCGTGCAGGCGCAGCCGCTCTTTTTCCAGCTTTTCGCGCTCATGCCTGGCGGCAGCCCGGGTCTTGTCCTGCTCCTGCCGCAAAACCGCCAGTTCTTCCTCGCGCTTTGCAGCCAGATCGTTGAGCCGGGAAAGCAGGGCCGTGGCGTCTTGCCCGTCCTGCAAAAGATAGTGTTCTGCCCGGCGTACAATGCTTTCGGGCAGGCCGTGTTCGCGTGCCACATCCAGCGCCTGACTGGCCCCCACCTGATCATAGGCCAGCCGGAACAGGGGTTTTTTGCTTTGGGGATCAAACAGCATTGAGGCCGCGCGCGCTCCCTCCCTGGTGAGGGCGTAGCTCTTGAGCGCGGGAAAATGCGTGGCTGCCAGAACAAAGGTATGCTTGTCGAGCAATTCGTCAAGTACCGCCTGAGCCAGAGCAGCGCCCTGAGCCGGGTCTGTTCCCGCGCCAAACTCGTCCAGCAGCACCACGCCGCTGGCGTCAAGATGCTTCCAGGCTTTGGCAAGGTGCTCGATTTGCGCCGTAAAGGTGGACACATTGTCCGCAAGACTCTGCTCATCACCAATAAAGGCATCCATGCGGCTGAACCAGGGCAAATGGGAACCGGCCCCCACGGGAACCGGCAGGCCGCTGAGAGTCATGGCGGCGATAAGGCCGAGGGTTTTCAGGCAGACCGTTTTTCCGCCAGCATTGCCGCCCGTGATGATCAGGGCGCGTTCGCCGGGGCGCAGCACGATATCGAGCGGTTTTACGGCAGCCGCAGCCCGTGCGGCGGCTTTTTTGTCCTGCGTGGAGTCTGCGGCAGAAGTGTCCGCATTTTTGACCCTGTTGAGCAAAAGCAGGGGGTGGCGGGCATCGAGCAACTGTATGCCTTCGGCCACTGGGGTCAGCGACAGGCAGCGACCGTCAAAAAGGGTTGCCAAACGCCGCTTGGCCTGCAGAAGGTCAAGCTGGGCCAGCAGTTCAAGAGCGGCCTGCGCGCCGGGCAGTTCCGCTTCGAGCAGACTGCGCAGATATTGCAGAACCTTGCGTTCTTCTTCGCGTTCTTCGCGTTTCAGTTCCTGAAGGCGGTTGTTGATCTCCACCAGAAACATGGGTTCAAAATAGCAGGTTTCGCCTGTCTGCGACCAGTCGTGAATAATACCCTGCATGCGTCCCTTGAAGTTGGCCTTGAGGGGCAGCACGTAACGGTCGGACGAAAGGGTCATGAATTCGTCCTGCAGATAGGCAAGCATGTTGTACTGCAAGGCATAGTCCTTGACCTTGCGCATGCAGCTCTGATGCAGACGGCGCAGTTCGCCGCGCAGGCGGTAAAGCTCGGGCGAGCTTTCGTCTTTCAGCAGGCCGTCGTCAGAAAGGCAGCGCAGAAGGGCCGCTGTAAGCTGCACTGGCAGGGGCGTGCCGTCGGCCAGGGCCAGCAGGTGCG
>NZ_JBAIYR010000441.1:0-1774 GCF_036763145.1 Desulfovibrio sp. 1188_IL3213
GCATACGCGCTGCATTTTTGACCTGGAGGCATTGCCCGCCGCCACTGCGCACGAGCAGACCATGGAAGAGCACGGGCCAGTTGCCGCTACGGCAGGCATGCCCGCGTCCCAGGCCTGTTCGCCCACCGACGAGCGCCGCCTGTTTTTTGACGACGTGCGCGCGTTTGGAACCCTGCTGGCAGGTACGCCGGGCGTGTTTGCTAACTGGCCTTTCTGGCGTGATCTTGGTTCAGAGCCTCTGGAGCTCACAGAGGCGGCCTTTGCGGAACGCATTGCCCAAAAACGTTCCGCCATCAAGGCCGTGCTGCTGGACCAGAAAATTTTGGCCGGGGTCGGCAATATCTATGCGGATGAAAGCCTGTTCGCCGCAGGCATTGATCCGCGCAGAAAAGCCTCGGAGCTTACGCGGACTGAGGCCCACCGCCTTTTGCAATGCCTGCGGGACGTGCTTTTGCTGTCCATATCCCAGTGCGGCAGTTCCATCCGTGACTACAGGGATGCCGATGGCAATGTGGGAGCCTTTCAAAATACTTTTGCGGTGTACGGGCGCGGCGGACAAAAGTGCAAAAGCTGCGGACGCCCTCTTGAAAAGGGCAGAGTGGCGGGGCGGGGCACTGTCTTTTGCCCGCATTGCCAGCGGTAGCCCGGTGGGTGGCCGCGCCGTTTACGGCAGGCAAAAGCCTGCCTGATCGCATTTCGTGGCAAGGATTTTCAGGAAAATCCTTGCAGAGCAGTTAACTCATTTCATTCATAAACTGCTCTAGAACCGCGCCAGGCCCGCCCCGCTATCACGCCGCGTCTGTAGCGACGGGAAAAGCCGATCAGGCGCGGGCCATGTTCATGCCCAGTTCAAAGGCTTTTTGGCAGTCTTGCGGAAAAACCTCTTTCCTGCGCTTCAGTTTGGCTTCTTCAGAAAAGCATTCCACCTTGTACTTGCTGTAGTCCGTGAACTGGGAGGTGTCGTTGACGTAGAGCACGGCGGGCGGGGTCAGCATCCTGCCCGTAAAATACTCCATGCCGCCAAGGTGTTCGGGGTAATGCATCTCGTTCATGAAGCTTTCAGTAACGTTCATGGTATAGATAAAGGCCGTCTTCATCTTTTTGGGGGCGATGGAAGAATATTCGGCGTCATATACGAGATAGGGGAAAAGGAAGCGCTCAAAAAATGACCGCATTTCCCCTGTGATGCCCTTGAAATAGATGGGTGAGCCAAAAATGATGCCGTCCGCCAGAGAAAGTTTTTCCAGCACCGGGGCCAGTTCGTCGCGCACGGCGCACCGGCCGTATGATTTGCCGCCAAGCCGCTTGCATTCAAAACAGCTTATGCAGCCCTTGTAATTGTAGTCATAGAGATGCAGCATTTCTGTCTGCGCTTCGGGGCAGGCAGCGGTCACGCCTTCAAGTGCCTTGTCCAGCACCGTGGCTGTATTGCATTTTTTTCTGGGGCTTCCGTTAACAGCATAGAATTGCATAAATTTCTCCGTTAAAATGGTTGAAATTGTCGCAGGCAGCGATGTGTCATTACAGGAATATGCGGGTTCCGGTGTGGCCGCACAACGCGCTTTGACACGTGATTTTTGCAGCATCCCGGCTTGCCGGGCTTCTTATGGCTGTTCACCTTCTCCCTCACTCGGTTTGCTGTTGTCTGCTAGAGCAGATTAACTTTGAGAATGTACATTCTCAAAGTTTAAGTCACGCTCGCTTCGATGCTTAACCGCGCAAGTAAATTGCGCTTGCATCTTTGCGGCGGGCGACTGCTCACGCAGCCGCCAGA
>NZ_JBAIYR010000442.1:0-1769 GCF_036763145.1 Desulfovibrio sp. 1188_IL3213
TGCTGCTGCGGCTGTTGCCCGCAAAAATGCAGGACAGGGTGGAAGACCTGAGCGGGAAAACCGGCTGGCCCGGACTTGTGGACGCCGTGCAGGGGCTGGACGCCATGATTACGCCGGATACGGGAACCATGCATCTGGCCGCGCGGCTCGGCGTGCCTGTGCTGGCTTTTTTTCTGTCCTCAGCCCTGGCGCATGAAACCGGGCCTTACGGGCAGGGGCATCTTGTCTGGCAGGCGTCGCGGGCATGCGCTCCCTGTCTGGAAACAGCTCCATGCCCTTATGATGTGGCCTGCCTTGAGCCTTTCCGTGGTCAGGATCTGCTGCGCTCACTGACGCTTGCCCTCACCGGGGATGCGCGGCGTGCGGCACTTCCCGACGGCTTACAGTTGTGGCGCAGTCATGTGGATAACCTTGGCACGGTGTTGTGTCTGGAATCGGGGCAAGACCCGCATGCCGCCAAGCGCATGCGGGTGCGGGAATATCTTGCCTCTTTTTTGCGGCTGCCCCGGCCATGTCCGGCTTCTGTGCCGTCCCCTGTCATGGCTGGTAGCGCAGTGGGATGCTCTCCGGGCGCGGCCGGTGACGAAGAAATTGACCAATGGCTGTGCGGTGATACGGACTGGATGCTGCCGCCGCAACTATACCGCTGATGTGGAGAACACACTGATGTCCACGGCTCCTCTGAGAATACTGGTTGTTTTGCCCATGTACGGCGGTTCGTTGCCCGTGGGCAGGTACTGCGCGCGCGCTCTTGAACAGATGGGCCATAATGTGCGCGCCTTTGAGGCCCCGCTCATGTTTTCGGCCTTTACGGGTTTGCAGGCGCTTGGCCTGCCTCCGGCGCAGACAGCGCAACTGGAGAACTCTTTTCTTCAGGTGGTGGGTCAGGCCATCTGGGCGCAGGTGCAGGCGCAGGAGCCGCATCTGGTGCTGGCTATGGCCCAGGCTCCTTTGGGGCGCGGTCTTTTGCAGCGCTTGCGCCGTGCCGGGGTGCGCACGGCCATGTGGTTTGTGGAAGACCACAGCGTGTTTCAGTACTGGCGGGCCTATGCACCGTTGTATGACGTGTTTGCCATCATACAGAAGCAGCCCTTCATGGACCTTCTGGCCGCGGCAGGGCAAAAAAACTTTCTGTATCTGCCCCTTGCCGCGCAGCCGGATTTTCATGCCCCCACAGAGCTGACACCGGAGCAACGACGCGAATACGGCGCGGATCTGGGCTTTCTTGGGGCAGGTTATCCTAACCGCAGGCTGGCCTTTCGTCCTCTGGCGGGGCGCGACCTGAAGATATGGGGATCGGACTGGGACGGAGAGGGGCTGCTGGCGGCCCATGTGCAGCGCGGCGGCGCGCGCATCGGTGAAGAAGAGAGTGTGCGGATATACAATGCCACCAAGGTCAATCTTAACCTGCACTCCAGCCTGCAAACAGCGGAACTGGTGAGCCGTGGCGATTTCGTCAATCCGCGCACCTTTGAACTGGCCGCCATGAACGCTTTTCAGTTGCTGGACGAGCGCAGCCTGCTGCCGGAACTTTTTGCGCCGGACGAGTTAGTTACCTTTGCGTGCATTGAAGAATTTTATGCAAAAATAGAGTATTTTCTTGCCCACCCCGAAGAGCGGGCCGCCTACGCAAGCCGCGCACGTGCGCGGGTGTTGCGCGACCATACCTACGGGCATCGTATGCAGACCCTGCTTGACTTTGTGGCCGAACGCCTTGGTCCCTGGGCGCAAGAGGCGGGGCCGCATTTTGCGGAAACACCGGCAGAGCC
>NZ_JBAIYR010000443.1:0-1763 GCF_036763145.1 Desulfovibrio sp. 1188_IL3213
GGCCCCGGCGACGCCCAATGCCTTACGCCCCAGGCCCGCGCAGTGCTGGCCCAGGCACGCTGTGTGGCGGGCTATCATCTGTATATGGATATGGTTCCCCCCGAATTGCTGGAAGGAAAAGAACTGATCAGCACCGGCATGCGTCATGAAACGGAACGCTGCGCCGCTGCCGTGGATGCGGCTCTGGCTGGTCGGCCCACGGCCCTTGTCTGCTCGGGTGACCCCGGCATTTACGCAATGGCGGGGCTTGCCCTTGAAATACTTGAATTGCGCGGCCTGGCCGATACGGTTCCCTTTGTGGTGGTTCCTGGTGTTCCTGCCGTATGCGCTGCTGCTGCCCTGCTGGGCGCGCCCCTGACGCATGATTTTGCCTGCGTGAGCCTGAGCGATCTGCTGACGCCGTGGGAAACCATTGTTAAAAGACTTACGGCGGCCCTTGAGGCGGATTTTGTGTGCGTTATCTATAATCCGCGCTCCAAGGGGCGTCCCGGTCACCTGGATCATGCGCTGGAACTGGCCCGCCGCTTCCGCGCGGGGGACTGCCCCGTGGGGTTGGTGCGTCAGGCGTACAGGCCGGGGCAGAGTGTGAGCGCGCACAGGCTGGATGCCTTTGATGCCGCACAGGTGGACATGCTTTCTCTGCTGGTTATCGGCAACAATGAAAGCAGATCTGTTGGGTCATATATGCTTACGCCCAGGGGATATGCACGTAAAAGACACTTATGACAGTGCAAATGACTTGAAAAAGTGTTTCATGCTCCCCATTGACACGTTGCCATGCTGGCCGTAAGCTTGCAAAAATTCTCATGTGTTGTTTTTTACCTTGGAGGATTACTGTGAAAAAAACTCTTGTTCTTACCTGTATGCTGGCCCTGCTTTTTGCCGTGAGCGTATGGGCCGCACCTGCCGTGCCTGACAAGCCCATTGAAATCAAAGGCTCGCAAAAGACTGTCATGTTTCCCCACGCTCCCCACGAAAAAGTGGAATGCGTGACCTGCCACCATCTGGTGGACGGCAAGGAAAGCTTTGCCAAGTGCGGCAGCTCCGGGTGCCATGACGACCTGACCGCCAAAAAGGGCGAAAAGAGCCTGTACTACGTTGTACACGCCAAGGGCGATCTCAAGCACACCAGCTGTCTTGCCTGTCACAGCAAGGTTGTGGCTGAAAAGCCGGACCTCAAGAAAGACCTTACCGGCTGCGCCAAGTCCAAGTGCCATCCGTAGTCCGTATAGATTGGAATTGGACCGGTAGAGCGTTTCAGTCTCTGAGCTGTTTCAGGGCGTTTCAGCTTTCAAGCTGCATATGCTGAATACATGCTCTGACCTTGTGATGCGAGGTGCGGCAAGGCGCGCAGGATAGCTTTGGGTGGATTTTACCTGTCGCCAGCAGGCGGACTCAAGGTGAAACACTGGTGGATTGCAGCGTTGCCATTTGCACTCTCGACCTTCATACGGCGTTTGCGGCGGGCGGGTTTGCCCGCCGCAGGCGGCGAGGCTGAAGCAAAACCGTTCTGAATAATAAAAGCGGCGGAAGTGTTACTTCCGCCGCTTTTGCGTTGCAGGAAAAGCTTTGGGCTATCCTTCCTGGCACTTTTTTTTCAGTGTTTCGGCCACGGTCTTGCCCATTTCATGGCAAGCCTTGAGCACGTCGCGGTCGGGCCGCCAGTTGCACTTGACCGGCTCCACGGGCATGACCATGTGCATGCCGGCCAGATGCTCGTGCAACTGCCTGGGCGCCTCGCCAGACCAGCCGAACGAGCCGAA
>NZ_JBAIYR010000444.1:0-1736 GCF_036763145.1 Desulfovibrio sp. 1188_IL3213
TGCTCAAGTCGGTCTATCTTGCAGAGGGCGCGCTTGCCGAGCGCAACCGCCAGCGAATGAAAAAATATGAAGCCATGAAGGCCGAATGCGCCTGGGAATGCGTGGACGTTGACGATGCCGAGCTTGTGGTGGTGGCCTTTGGCTCCATTGGCCGCATCGCCCGCAGCGCCATACGCCAGTTGCGCGCCGAAGGACACAAGATCGGCCTGTTCCGCCCCATCACGCTTTTTCCCTTTCCGGAAGAATCCCTGCGGGCGCTCGCGCCGGGCAGACGCTTTCTGGTTATGGAGCAGAACACGGGCCAGATGGTGGAAGACGTGCGGCTGGCGCTTTTTGCCCAGCCCGGCATAAGCGCGTCTTCCGTGCTCTGGCACGGCATCATGCCCGGCCTGTTCATCGGGGCGGACGCCCTGCGTGAACCCATGTTACAGGCCCTCAAGGAGAAATAGCCATGTCAGCACAGCAAACAGAAGCCCTGCAGCCGGACTGCACCGCCCCCCGGGAAGGCGAACGCCTGATCTTTGACGTCAATCCCGTGCTCAACGAGCGCCACACCCACTATTGCCCCGGCTGCCATCACGGCATTGCCCACAGGCTGGTGAGCGAGGTGCTGCACGAGCTTGGCGTGGCGGACCGCACCATACTGGTGGCTGCGGTGGGCTGCGCCACCTTTACTTACGACTATTTCAACGTGGACGGCCTTGAAGCCCCCCACGGACGCGCCTGCGCCGTGGCCACGGGAGTGCGCCGCGCACGGCCCGAATCGGTGGTCTTTACCTACCAGGGCGACGGCGACATGGCTGCCATAGGCATGGCCGAATCTCTGCACGCCGCCAACAGGGGCGAAAAAATCACCACGATCTTCATCAATAACACCGTATACGGCATGACCGGCGGGCAAATGGCTCCCACCACGCTTGTGGGACAAAAAACCACCACCAGCCGGCAGGGCCGCAACGCCGGTAACGAAGGCGGTCCCATACGCATGGCGGAAATAATGGCCCAACTGGACGGCGTGGCCTACGCCGCCCGCTGCGCCCTTGATTCCGTCAAGCATGTGCGCGCCGCCAAAAAAGCCGTACGCAAGGCATTTGACGTGCAACTGCAAGGCCTTGGTTTCGGCTTTGTGGAACTGCTCTCCGGCTGTCCCACCAACTGGCATCTGGACCCCATCGCCGCCAACAAACGTATTGCCGAAGCCATGATTCCCGTCTTTCCCCTGGGCGTGTACAAGGACGTGTCCCTGCCCGCCGCAACGACGGAAAATGCGGGCCAGGACAGCCAGGAGGACGGCCGTGAGTAAATATCAGGACGTTATTATTGCCGGTTTCGGCGGCCAGGGAGTCATGCTGATCGGCAACCTGCTGGCCCAGGCCGGTATGGAATACGGGCTTGAGGTAAGCTTTATCCCCGTTTACGGGGCGGAAATGCGCGGCGGCACGGCCAACTGCACGGTGGTTCTGGACGAACACGCCATAGGCTCTCCGCTGGTGCGCGAACCGCTGTCCACCATCATTCTCAACGAGCCTTCCCTGGCAAAGTTCCAGCCACGCCTGCACAAGGACGGCGTGCAGGTGGTCAACGCATCCCTGGTGAACAAAGACCTTGTGGATGCCTCGCTGCGCACGGTTTACATTCCGGCCAATGACCTGGCCCACGAACTGGGCAATGTGAAACTGGCAAACATGGTGGCCCTGGGCGCGTGGCTCAAGGCCACGGGCGCGCTGCCGCCCGCC
>NZ_JBAIYR010000445.1:0-1732 GCF_036763145.1 Desulfovibrio sp. 1188_IL3213
GTATTCCTGGCCGGGCAACGTGCGCGAACTGTAAAACGTGTGCGAACGGGCCTGGGTGCTTTCGGACGGGACGTCCATACGCTGTGAAAGCCTGCCCCGCCATGTGCTTGATTGCAGTGCCGCAGTTTTTCCGGCTGCACGGGCGGACTGCGCCTTGCCGGCAGGCAGCCTTGAACTGGCGGGAACGGAGGCAGGGGCGGCCTCAATGGACGAGCTGTGTGAAAGTCTGGTGCGGAGCACACTTGAGGCATCAGGGGGAAATGTGAGCAAAGCTGCGGATGCGCTGGGCATTGCCAGAACCACATTGTACCGTAAGATGCGAAAATATGGGCTTGGCCGAAAAAAACAGGCAGAAGCGCCCAACGGAAACGAAGGGGCGTAAGCGTTCACGGCGGCTGGTTTGCGGGATATTCAGCTTTCTGGTTCGCCAAGGCGGGTCATGCGATAGCCCACGCCCACATGGGTATGGATGCAGTTGCACTGGGGGGCGGCGGCTTCCAGTTTTTTGCGCAGGGTTGCCATGAAAACACGCAGAGAGGGCAGGTTTTGCGGCAGTGAGCTGCCCCACACGGCCTGCAGGATGGTCGTGTGCGTGAGCACCTTGCCCGCATTGCGCGCCAGCAGGCACAGCAGCCTGTATTCCGTGGGGGCGAGATGGATTTCCTGCCCGTTCACGCGCGCGCTGCCTGCGGAAAAGTCTATGCGCAGGGGGCCGTTTTCAAAAAAATCGATATCACGCCCCAGATTGCCGCGCTCATAGCGCCCGCGCCGCAAGGCCGCGCGCAGCCGGGCCAGCAACTCGTCAACGCTGAAAGGCTTGGTCAGATAGTCGTCCGCGCCGGCGTCCAGAGCCGCAACCTTGTCGTCATCCTCGCTGCGGGCGCTGAGCACGATGATCGGAACCATAGACCACTGGCGCACCGTGCGGATAATATCTGTGCCGTCCATGTCAGGCAGGCCGGGGTCGAGAAGGATGACGTCCGGCCCGGCGCGGGACGCTTCGGCAATGGCCTCGCGTCCTGTGGCTGCCGCAAGGTAGGCCATGCCCCTGCTTTCAAGGGTGGCTGTCACAAGAGCGCGTATGCCCTTGTCATCCTCGACCACAAGGATGCGTTCCGGGGCGATGACGCCCTGCTGTTCGTGATATGGCGACATGGCTACTCCTGTGCGCCGTTTTTTATAACGGCGGCATGGAACATGTCAAAAATGCGGGTTTTTTCGTCATCTGGAATGCCTGGCCCGTTGTCGGCCACCTCCAGTCGGGCGCGTGGCGTTTACGGCCTCGCGGATAATGTCTTCCGCCAGTTCCGGCGTCAGGCGCAGGGTAAAGCCGTATTGTTCCAGCCGGGTAAGCGACAGCAGGTTCTCCACCATTTCCACCAGATAGCGGGTGTCCTCTTCAATGGCCCGGGCAAGGGACTTGGGACGCTGTGTTTCCATGTCATTTTCGGAGGCAAGCACGGCGGCATTGCCGCAGATGGCAGTCAGAGGCGTGCGCAGGTCGTGCGAGACAGAGCGCAGCACATCGGCCCGCAGTTTTTCCTGCTGGGCGTGTACGGCAATATCCGCATTGGCGCGGGCGGGGCGCTCTTTTTCCACGGCCATCTGGCCGAAATCGGCCTGACCATGCCCGACGGCCTTGATTATACCATCCTTGTGAACACCAACGACTTCGTGCTTGAGTCCATCCGCGAAGTGGTCTCCACCCTGGTGGAAGCCATGATCCTGGTGT
>NZ_JBAIYR010000446.1:0-1728 GCF_036763145.1 Desulfovibrio sp. 1188_IL3213
AGAAGGAGAGGTCAAAGAGTTTGACGGCCCAGGAACCCACATAGCCCGGGAACACGGCTTCGCCGCCCGCGAGGTTTGTGCCGATGACGCGCCCCTGGCGGTTTGCCATGCTGCCCAGCGGCAGATAGCCCGGCTTGCCGGTAATGATGTTCTTGATGGAAACGCAGTCGCCGCCCGCATAGATGGCGGGATCAGAAGTGCGCATGTGCCGGTCCACCATGATGGCGCCGAAGGGGGCCACTTCAAGCCCGGCATCCTTGGCAAGCTGCCCGTTGGGGATAAAGCCGGCAGCAAAGATAACCAGTTGGGCTTCCAGTTCACGCTTGTCGGTGACGACCTTGCAGACCTTGCCGTCCTTGCCTTCAAGGCGCACGACCTTTTCCCCGGTGTACACATCCACATTGTGGGTCACGCAGTCATGGGCGGCCATGCGCGCCACGGAGTGCGAAAGCACGCCGGGCAGTATCTGGTCCACCATTTCCACCACGCTGCACTTGACGCCCCACATGTCGGCCAGGGCCACGGCGGCCTCAAGGCCGATAAAACCGCCGCCCACAATGACGGCCTCGGTGATCTTGCCTTCCTGGCAGGCCGTGCGGATGGCCCCTGCGGCTTCAAGCCGGGTAAGGGAAAGCACATTTTCAAGGTCTTTGCCTTCCACGGGAGGCACGCGCGGGGTGGCCCCTGTGGCGAGCACCAGTTTGTCGTAAGGCAGTTTTTCTTCCTGCCCGGTGACCACGTTTTTGACCGTAAGGGTTTTAGCCGCGCGGTCAATGGCCGTAGCGCGTGTCTGGGTGCGTACGGTAACGCCCTTCATGTCGCGGAAAAAATCGGCATCGCGCACCGTGTGGTAAGGGGTGGCGCGCAGGTCGTCCAGGTTCTGTATTTCACCGGACACATAAAAAGGTATGCCGCAGCCGCCATAGGAAATGAAAATATTTTCATCCACCAGGGTGATTTCCGCATCAGGCATGAGACGCTTGCAACGGGCCGCGGCCTTGGGGCCAAGGGCTACGCCGCCCACTACCAGAATTTTTTCGGGCATTTCTGCGCTCCTTACTTGTGAGTATTATGAGCAAATGAGCATTATTAACGTATGGTAAGCATGCACCGCAACAAAAACAGGGGCTGCCGCCCATATTTTTACGCGCTTTTTGTGCGGTCGTGGCGGACTTTTAGAGCATTTTCGCCTTGCGAATATCCACTCTCGATGCCTCCAGGACGCCTGCTTCAGCGCATAACAGCGCAACTAGAGCAGGTTAACTTTGAAATGCTTCACATTTTAAAGTTTTCATTCAGCCGAAAAATGCGATTTTCGGCTGAATCCACGCCACATTGTGGCGCGCTGCACTTTCGTGCAGCGTTAGAGCATTTACATTTTTTCAAAGTTAAAATGCTCTAAATAGCGCTTACGCCTCTGCGGCGGGCGTCTGCTCACGCATCCGCCAGAGCAATTTCAAAGTGAAATTGTTCTAAGCCGTGCCGGACAGAATGGCGCAGGCTGTTCCAACGCTTTTTACCGGAAAACGGGCGGCTCCCGCAAAAGCCCCATGCCCGCCATGACGCAGGCTTTTGCGCAAGCCTGCAAGCGTGACGGCGGCCACGGCATTGTCATACCAGGTATAAGGCTTTTCGGGGGCCACAAAAGGAACAAGGTTGCGTCCCTTCATGGCTGGCAGAGCCCGCGCGCGCTCCTGAAGAATCGCAGGATCTGTTTCCCTGGTGGAA
>NZ_JBAIYR010000447.1:0-1728 GCF_036763145.1 Desulfovibrio sp. 1188_IL3213
CGCTCCGGCTGCCCGTGCGCTGGGCCGGGCTGATGCGCGTCTTGCCGTTGCCGTACGTAACGAGCCGCATCTAAAGGATTACCTGAAGGTTGTCGGAGGGTTTGTGTGGCGGCGCATAGCCGGCGAAGCACGGCTTAGTCCGCATGGGGACGGCATTGCGGTGGATCTGAGTGCGCGTCTGGCCCCTTTCTGGCGCTGGAGCAAGCTGCGTCCGCATCCCATGCAGCGCGGATATCCTTCTGTCATCGTTGATGCTATGGAGCAGGCGGGCTTTATCTGGGGTGGCAAATGGCATGAGTATGACATCATGCATTTTGAATACCGGCCGGAGATCATCTGCAAGGCCCGCATGCTGAAAGCGCGACGCGGGCAGGGAAGCGCAGCGGATGGCGCGGCACATGCCCGCTGATGCGGCGCATGTACCTGCGTATTGATTTTTCGCCTGTTATTCCTTACTTTTGTCGGTGGTGAGCAGCAGGACAGCCCCAAGCACCAGCGCGCCGCCGAACCAGCCCAGCGGGGTGAAGTTTTCGTCCCAGAACAGCCAGACCCATAACGTGCCGAGAACGGGTTCCAGATGGCAGGTCACGGCAGCCCGTACCAGGCTGATGCGTTTCAGCCCCATGCCGTAACAGAAATAGGCAAGATAGCACGTCAGAAAACCGAGGATGAAAAGCCAGCCCCATATCTGCGGGCTGTGGCTCAGGTGGATCGGCTCAAAGAGTCCCAGCGACACAATGCCGCCGATAAGCATATAGCCGTAAATGGCGGCGGTGGAGTAGCGCGTCTGCCACCAGCGGTAGAAAGGGTAGTGCGTGGCATAGCTGAATCCCGCCAGCAGGCCGCAGGCGATGCCGAGCATGGATGTTTCGCCCGGTATGCTGCCGCCGGTAAAGCATACCAGGGTTGTGCCGCACAGTGCGATGCCGATGGCCAGGGTTTTGCGTCTGGTGATGTGTTCGCCAAACAGCAGGCGCGAAAAAAAGGCGACCCATACGGGCGCGGTGTACAGAAGCACCACGGCCGTGGCCCCGCCGCTGAGCTTGATGGACATCTGCATGGCGGCAAAAAAGACGCCTGTTCCCCAGAGGCCGAAAAGCATGAAAATCAGGGCGTCACGGATTTTGACGCGCAAAGACCGGGTCAGGGCTGCGTGTATCAGAAAGCAGACGCAGCCGATGGCGGCCCGCCAGAAGGCTGTTTCCAGCGGCTGAACACCACCGGCAATGCAGAATTTGGAAGACACGCCGAGCAAAGACCAGAAAAAAGCCGCAAACAGAATCCACACATACCCGCTGGACCCGCTGTTGTCTTGCAGCATCATGCTGTCCTGGCCGACGTTTTTCATCTCCTGCTCCTTGCTGGCGCTTTTGCCATGCATTTGTGTTTGTCCCGCAGTCCGGCAACGGAAAATCTTTTGTCCCGTCATTGCAAATCCTGCCGGGGCTGTTGTCGGTGTGGGGAGTTCCGCCTCTATTCCGGGCGCGGCCTGTGCGGCAGATCAAGGGCCTGCAAGACAAGGCCGGCCAGTTGCGTCTGGGCGTCCGGCATGGGCAGGCCATCCCAGGCACGGCCCATAAGCCAGAGAGGAACGCGGCGCGTGGCCGCCGTATTATCGTTGTGTCCGTGTTCTTCATCCATGCCGTGATCGCTGGTCACCAGGGCGGAATAGCCCTGTTTTTCCCATATGGGCAGCCAGCGGGCCAGCAGGCCGTCCGCGTGGCGGGC
>NZ_JBAIYR010000448.1:0-1726 GCF_036763145.1 Desulfovibrio sp. 1188_IL3213
CCCGCGCCCAGCTTGCCCTTGACCGCTTTGACCAGGGCAAGCACATCGGCCGCCTGCTGGAAGAAAGCGGTTATGGCAACAACCCGGATGTGCTGCGGTTTTTTAACCGCGTGGCTGACGCCCTTATGGAAGACAGCCTGGTGCGCGGCGAACCCGGCGTCGGCATGCCGCCCCTTGAGGAACGCATGTACGCGGGCTGGTCATCCAGAAAATAAGGGCGGCCCGCCGCGTCACCCCCAACCGCGCCCGGACTGTTTCCTGCCCTGAAAACAGCCGGCAACGCATTTCCCGGACATGTTCCGGCACTTTTGTTGTCTTTTATCCCGCACGTTCACCTTTCTACATACGAGGCGATTATGTCCAACTCTATGGGTCTTGTGGTTTCCCTGGCGGAAATGGAACAGTTTTATCGTGGCGACAAGGCGGGGCAGATCATCGAACTGATGAACAAGACCAACGACATCATGGATGACGTGCTCTGGATGGAGTCCAACCAGAGCGACGGGCATCTTACCCGCATCCGCACGGGCTTGCCCGAAGTTTACTGGCGCAGGCTCTATCAGGGTACGCCGCCTTCCAAATCACAGTGGGGACAGGTCAAGGAGGGATGCGGCATCCTCGAAGCCATCATGGAACTGGATGTGGAGGAACTGCGCCTCTACGGCAGCCGTGACAGGGCTTTCCGCATGAGCGAAGGCGTGGCCTTTGCCGAGGCCATGCGCCAAAAAGTGGCCGCCACCCTGTTTTACGGCAACAGCAATATCAATCCTGACGAATTCAACGGCCTTGCCATGCGCTACCCCGCGCAGGACGCCAAAAACGTCATGGATGCGGGCGGCCGCGAAGAAGGGGGCTGCACGTCCCTGTGGCTTGTGTCGTGGGGCGCGCAGGCCGTGCATGGCATCTATCCCAAGGACAGCACCGGCGGCCTCTCCCACGAAGACCTCAGCACCTATATGACCCAGGACCCCGACGGCCGCAAATACCAGGTCGTGGGCGACAAATACAACTGGCGCTGCGGCCTTGCCGTACGCGACTGGCGCGCTGTGGTGCGCGTTGCCAACCTGCCCCTGGCAGCCCTTGGCAAGCGCAAGGGACAGAGCGGATTCATCGATCTGCAAAAGCTGACCATCGAGGCCAAGAACCGCATGCCCCAGCACCTGCGCCAGAAGGCCGTGTGGTACGCCAACGCCGACGTGCTCACCGCCCTTGAACTCCAGAATTCCGATGCGGGCAACGTGCAGCTGCAGTATGACGAATTCTTTGACGCCAAGGCCGTTCCCGTGCTGCATGGCCGCCCTGTGCGCCAGTGCGATGCCGTGCTGGGCAACGAAAGCGTGGTGTAAAGCCTTATTGCGGACGCCGGGACAGGCCGCGTCTGTCCTGCCTGACGCACGGCCCGCCCGTCGGGCCGAACATCCATTACCGGGTGCATGACCATTTTTCCACAAGGAGCACATATGGCTATCATTGACCGCAATTCCATTCTTTTTGAAGGCCCCCTTACCGCCAATACCACAGGTCCCGCCGTGGCCCTCAACGCTCTCAAGCTTCCCGGCCGCATGGAACCCATGCCCTTGCGCCTGTCCGTGACCGAAAGCTTCAAAACCGACGAGGTGCAGGGCATCACCATCGGGCTTGAAGAGTCCGACAGCGCCAGCGGCCCCTGGACTGCCGTACCCGGAGCCTCCGTGAGCGTCGTTCATTCGGCTGAAAACCCTGCCCT
>NZ_JBAIYR010000449.1:0-1725 GCF_036763145.1 Desulfovibrio sp. 1188_IL3213
CCGCGGCCATGATCCTGGCTCCGTGCTCTATGGGCACTCTCGGGGCCATAGCCTCCGGGGCCACAGGCAATCTTGTGCAGCGCTCGGCCGATGTGGCCCTCAAGGAACGCCTGCCACTGGTGCTGGTTCCGCGGGAAAGCCCGCTTTCGGCCATTCACCTGCGCAACATGCTGACCCTGCGGGAAGCCGGAGCGGTGATCATGCCCCTCTGCCCGGGTTTTTATCTTAAACCGCAAAATCTGGATGACCTGCTGCTGCAACTGTGCGGCAGAATTTTCGATCAGGTGGGCCTGCCGCACGACATGGGACGATGGCCGGGCTAGTTACGGCATTTTCGCCTTGAGGGAGGCTGTCATCCGGCAGGCGCAGGCGCCACATTTTCCCGTCGTCGCAACATTCCGGGCAGACCCGTGCAGGAAAGCAGCGCCTGCAGACGCTGCTTTCGGGCGCAGAAGCTGCAAACAACACTGTCCCGGCAAACAGGACAGAAATGACGTCAAAGACAACAGCAAGGGAGGCGCGCATGAGCGATATCACCTGGTTTGGACATTCGGCCTTCAAGATCAGCAACCATGACGTGCATGTGGTTATTGATCCTTTTCTGGCGCCGCAATACGGCTTCAGCGTGGACGATGTGGGCCGCGCTGACCTTGTGCTTCTGACCCACGACCACGGCGACCATGTGGGCGAAGCCGTGGCCATATGCCAAAAAACCGGGGGCATGCTCGGGGCCATTGTGGGTACGGCGCAAAAGGCCGCCGCCGGGCTGCCCGACAGCCAGATACTGAACGGCATCGGTTTCAACATGGGCGGTACTCTCACCTGCAAAGGCGCAAGCATCACCATGACCCAGGCTTTCCATACCACAGATTCGGGCTGTCCGGCGGGCTACATCGTGCGCATGCCCGATGGCCTCACCGTTTATCACTCCGGCGACACCTGCGTTTTCGGCGACATGGCCTTGTGGGGGCAGCTTTACTCCATTGATGTAGCCCTGCTGCCCATTGGCGGCGTTTTCACCATGGATGCGCCGCAGGCGGCCCTGGCCTGCAAACTGCTCAATTGCAAGCACGTGATCCCCATGCACTGGGGAACTTTTCCTGTTCTGGCGCAAAACACCCGTGACTTTGAAAAAGAGCTGGCAAAGCAGGACCTGCCCTGCTCCTGCGTAGTTATGGCCCCGGGGCAGACACGCGCCTTTTCTTCGGGACGCTGAGCCGCCATACACGCTGCCTGAGAGAACACAAAAAAACAAGGCCAGTCCGCCAAATGGCGAGCCGGCCTTGTCTGATTTTTATAGCCGCGCAGCACTCCCCTGCCGCAGGGCCGTTCCGGGCAAACGCCCTCCACCACCTGTTTTCAGCCCTACCTCGAAATGAGCGAAAGCGCCATCTGGGGCATGCTGTTGGCCTGCGAAAGCATGGCAACAGCGGACTGGGTGAGGATCTGGTTGCGCACGAACGCCGTCATTTCCGTGGCCACGTCCACGTCGGAAATGCGGGATTCGGCCGCCTGCAGGTTCTGCGTCTGGGTCGTCAGGTTGGAAATGGTGTTTTCCAGCCTGTTCTGCAATGCGCCAAGGTGTGCGCGGATCTTGTCCTTGGAAACCACGGCATTGTTCAGCCCCACAAGAGCCTTCTGCGCCGCTTCCTGGGTGGAAACAGTACGGGCGTCAGCCTCGTCGGTGAAAGCCTTAGCCTGATTGCCCACACCCAGGGCCGAGGC
>NZ_JBAIYR010000450.1:0-1714 GCF_036763145.1 Desulfovibrio sp. 1188_IL3213
CGGAGGGGCGCAGCCCCTAACAGGCCCCCTCTGCCGCCCGCCGCGAAGGCGGCCCAAACAACATCAGAGAAAAAACCTCCGCGCCCGCAGGGCGGCAGCATTCCCTCTCGAAGGCCGACCCCTTCCATCTCTTTGCACGCCGCACAGGCGGTCCAAACAAGAGCAGAGAAAAAGCCTTCATGCCCGCAGGGCAACACAAACCCATCTCAAAGAACAGGCCCTAGTGCTCCACAGGAAAAATATTGCGATACACCACGCTTTCATCCTGGTTGCGCACCTCAAGGATAACCTGGGCGTTGACCAGATCAAGACGTCCCGGCAGGCGCACAACAATGACCGTGCGCTTGAAGCGGCTGATGCGAAAATCCCCCACGTTTTCCGGGTCAAAACTCAGGGCATGCTTTGCCCCATCGGCCGTAATCAGAGTTCCTGCCACAGAGCCGGAGGCCAAACGCTGATTATCGGTATTACGCAAATCAAGGGCAAGACGCAGTTTGCCTCCGCGCAAAGCACGCACCTGCACATTACCCACCTTGACATAATCAAGGTCAATGGCAGGAAATTCCTCATGTCCCGGCCCCTCAGCACCGCGCAGCGCCTCGACCTTACCGTTTTCCTCCTTGTCTGCGGGCGGCATTGCGGCGGCGTTTTCCCCCCCGCCCAGGCGGCGCAGCACAAGATCGCGCCCCTGCACAGTCTCTTCGCGGAGCAGCTCTTCAAGATGCTCAAGCCGCTCCGCCGTGGCCTGCGCCCCCTGATAATCGCTCTCAAAGCGCAGCACGTTGGCGCGCAGGGCGGCATTCTCCTGCCAGAGCAGCCAGCACTGCCAGCCCAGAACAGAGCTTAGCACAGGCAGGCAAGCGAAAAAAAACAGCGCCGCATAAAAGCGGCCCCGGCGGACGCGAAAGCTGCGCCGGGGGCCGTTATCCCTCATAAAGATGATGGAAAGGCTCTCCTTGTATTTCAAGGTCTGCCCCCTCCGGGCGCGGAAGCGGCGGCAGGGGCCGCTGTCCAGTCTTCACGCGCAATAAGCCACTTCTTGCCGTCGTACTGCAAAAGCAGGGTTTTGGTTCCCCGGTCGCTGTGTCCGGCGCTGTCGGCATAGGTCTGTCCCATGTCCGCGCGTATTCCGGTCTTGTCCGCCACCAGCCGCAGGCCGGAAAGCTGCACAAGGGTCGGCTGCACCCGGGACCACAGATCTGCTTTCTGTCGGCGGATGTTTTTTGCCCCCCACCGACCCTGCTGCACGGCATTATCAGTGTAATAGGCCATATAGGCATCCAGGTTGCCCGCTTCCCAGGCTTTGCGCCAGCCTTCAACGGTATCACTCACCGCGCCGCCGACCTGATCCAGGTAGTCGGCGGCCAGCCCCAGTTCTTCGGGCTGGAACTGCGATGCCACAATGCGCAGATCGCCATTGTCGCCCTGACGCCACCAGAGTGTACGCACGCCTTCGCTCAGGCCGTGAGGCCCGGCCACAAGCTCTTCACAGCGGCTGACTGCCAGCTTGCCCTGCACCTCGAAAGAGGGCTTGCGGCTGATATACCGCAGCCACGGCGCACCCAGATGCTTCTCAAGCTCGCGCCATGCGGCATTGTAAGAAAGGCCGCGCGGCGCTCCCGGCTCACGGTTAAAGCGTGCATGGTCATAAAAATCGGCCAGGGAAGGCGAACGGGCGGCAAGAGCCGCATTCCAGCCGTCCACAGCCTGTTGC
>NZ_JBAIYR010000451.1:0-1713 GCF_036763145.1 Desulfovibrio sp. 1188_IL3213
CCGGCGGCGCCTGTGTCCACAGGCATGTGCGGGCCTTCGTTGCCCTTTTGGGGCATTGCCGTGGCGCCGCCTTCCTCATGAGCCTGCCTGGCGGGATTGCGCCCAAGGCCGCCGACCAGCCATTTTTCCAGCGTGTCATAGAGCGTTTCAGGATTTACGGGCTTGGTAAGATAATCATTCATGCCCACATCCTTGCCTTCCATACGCGAGGCCATGTCTGTATGGGCAGTCATGGCAATCACCGGCAGTTCCTCGGGGCTGAAGCCCATGCCCCGGATGCGTCGCGTGGCCTCAAGGCCGTCCATCACCGGCATCTGCACATCCATAAGCACGAGGCCCAGGGGCGGATGCGCGGGATCTTCCAGCAGATGCAGCGCCTCCTGCCCATTGGCGGCCAAAATGACCTCAAGCCCGGCGTGTTCCAGCAACTCACGCGCAATCTGCGCGTTGATGTCGTTGTCTTCCACCACCAGCACGGCAAAAGACGCGGGCGGCATGCGCTCGCCGTTGCTGACGGATGCCCCGGTCTGTCCGGGTTGTCCGAATTGCCTGAACTGATCTCTTTGTCCGCCCTGACCGCCCTGACCGCTTTGACTGCTTTGGCCGGAAAAAGCAGGCGCGCCCGACGACAGGTCTTCCGCCAGTTCCACGCCGTTATGCCCGTCCGCAGACTCCGGCAGCTCCATATCCACAGAAAAAGAAAAACGGCTGCCCTGCCTCGGCACGCTGCTCACTGTAAGCTCGCCGCCCATAAGGCTGACCAACTGCCGCGCCAGGGCAAGCCCCAGCCCAAGGCCGCTGAAAGAACGCGTCATGGATTCGTCGCCAAGGGTAAACGGCTCGAAAAATTTTTTCCATTGCTCCTCGCCCAGACCGGGTCCGGTATCCGAGACCACAAAGAGCAGCCGTATGGCCCCCTTGCGCGTAGGCGGCTCGCCCGATGGCAGGATGCGGAAATCCACACTGCCGCTGACGGTATATTTGACCGCATTGTCCAGCAGAATGCGTAACACTTCTTCCAGATGACGCTCATCCCCCGCCACAACGGCGGGAATGGAGGGGTCCAGCACAAAATTGAGACGCAGGTGTTTTTCAAGAGCCAGCCCCGCCACGCTCTGGCGCAACAGTTCCAGAAGGTCCGCCACGGCAAAGACCTTGCGTTCCATGCGGATGGAACCCTCGCTGGCGCTGGAAAAATCCAGGATGCGGTTTACCATGTCCAGCAGCACGCCGCCGGACTTGTTGATCTGCGCCAGATAGTCCCGCTGCACCACGTTGAGTTCCGTTTGCAGGCTGAGATAACTCATGCCGATGATGGCGTTGAGCGGCGTGCGTATCTCATGGCTGATGCGGCGCAGAAAATCATCCTGCACATGCGAGGCCCTCTGGGCCAGCTCCAGCGAGGTCAACGCCTGTGAACGGGCCATCACCGCCTGCTGGCGGCTTCTGCGCGCGCGCTGTTCCGCTTCCCTGAGTTCACGGATGCGCGAATAGAGCGTTCCCTTCATGCGCTGCAAAGAGGCAAACATGACCGCCAGCTCATCCCGGTGCCGCAGGCGCAACGGCACGGGGGCCAGCCCTGCGGCCACACTTTCGGCATATCTGCTTACGCGGTCCAGAGGGTCGGCGATGCGGGTCTGAAAAATGTAGGCATTGCCCAACACGCTGCTTCCAAGCAGCGTCAGACCCGCCAGGACGGCCACAAGCGTCCAG
>NZ_JBAIYR010000452.1:0-1711 GCF_036763145.1 Desulfovibrio sp. 1188_IL3213
ACGGCGGCCGCTGGCCCGCGCGGCGGCAGCGTCACCCCCGGTGGCGACATTGTTACCAACGAGACCGGCCAGCAGCAGATGTATCTGAACCCGC
The DNA here is from genome assembly GCF_036763145.1 of Desulfovibrio sp. 1188_IL3213. Taxonomy (NCBI): domain Bacteria; kingdom Pseudomonadati; phylum Thermodesulfobacteriota; class Desulfovibrionia; order Desulfovibrionales; family Desulfovibrionaceae; genus Desulfovibrio; species Desulfovibrio sp. 1188_IL3213. The sequence goes on from NZ_JBAIYR010000452.1 coordinate 95, forward strand.
AGTTCCGCTATCAGGGTTCAGGATCCACCGACGGTTCGCGTCTGCGCAGCCAGCGTCTGCCTTACACCATGGTCGGCATGGCCGTGGGTGATTTTAACGGCGACGGCAAAAACGAGATCGCCCTGCTGAGCGAAAACCACCTGCGCATCTATATGTGGGATCAGGACGGCAAGCTCAAACTTTTGGGTGAAACCCTCATTTCGCGTTCCAACAAGAACTTTTCCATGCGGGCCATTGACCTGAACCGCGACGGCGCCATGGATATTGTGGTGGCCACCTTTGAGGACGACAGCAATCGCCCCTACAGCTATTTTTACAGCTTCAAGGGCAATAAGTTCACCCAGGTGGCCGAGCGCATCCCCTATTTTGTCAGCGTGCTGCGTCTGCCTCCCACCTTCACGCCCACGCTTGTGGGCCAGGGCTGGGATTCGCTCAAGCTTTTTGCCCCCGGCGTGTACTCAATGGTGAAAACCGGCGGCAAGTACACCTTCGGCGCGCGTCTTGACCTGCCCACCGGAGCCACCGTCTTTAACGTGGCCTGGCTGCCGGGCGGCAGAAACGGCAAGGGCGACCAGCTTGTCATGCTCACTGACGATGAGCGGCTCAAGGTCTTTCAGGGCCACGGCAACACCCTTGTCCACACCACTATGGAGCGTTTTTCCGGCTCCTCCACCGGCATGGACCACTATAAGGGCATGCCCGGCCTCGGCGTAGACAAAAACTATCAGCTGCCGAGCAAGTATTACGCCCCCATGAACCTGATTGCTGCGGATATCGGCCACACCGGCGAATATGTCATGCTGGTCAACAAGCCCATATCCACGGCTTCGCAGATGTTTGACCGCTACCGCTACTTCCCGCAGGGCGAAATTCATGCCCTGTACTGGGACGGCGTGGGCCTCGGCCTCAAGTGGAAGACGCGCCGCATTCGCGGTTCCGTGGCGGCTGTGGACCTGGCGGACGCCACCAATAACGGCGTTCTTGATCTGGTGGTGGGTCTGAACACCTCACCCGATCTTGGCATTGGCAGCCGTCAGTGCATGATCACGGCATATCCCCTGGACGTGTCGGCCACGGACCCCAACGCCCCTGCGGATATGAGCGACTTTGAAGTAAATCCCAACTAGGCGTTTTCGAGGGCGGGCGGCCCACGCGCTCTGCGGCGGGCAGCCCGCCCCCGGCAAAGCCCCTTTATGGGGCTTTGCCTTTTCATCAGCACACGGCAAGGAGTGAGCATGCGAATCCTGGTAATAGGATCCGGTGGGCGGGAACACGCCCTGGTCTGGAAATTCATGCAAAGCCCCGGCGTGAGCGCGGTTTTCGTCGCTCCCGGCAACGGCGGCACCAGCAGGGAAGGCGCGGTCAACGTGCCTGTGGCCGTGGATGATCTGGACGGGCTGGTTGATCTGGCCCGCAAGGAAAAGATTGACCTTGTGGTTCCCGGTCCGGAACTGCCCCTGACCCTGGGCATTACCGACCGCATGCGCACGCCTAGCCAAGGGTTCATACGGAGGGTTTAGCAAAGCATCGCGATCCGGGCAGGCAATTTTGTCCAACGAAGGGCCTGCAAAAGACTTGCGACACAAAACGTCGTTGTGACGAAACAACACAGTTGAT
>NZ_JBAIYR010000453.1:0-1710 GCF_036763145.1 Desulfovibrio sp. 1188_IL3213
AGGAGCAATTCACCGTCATGGCCTTTATCCAACTCGCTGCAAGGCGCTCTTTACGCGATGGGCTTCGCGCCTTGGAGGCGGCCAAGAGACGGCTGTATCACCTCGGCTTGAAATCAGTAGCGCGTTCAACGGTTGCCGATGCCAACAATTCAAGGCCTGTGGAATTTTTCAAAGCTTGAGCAGGGCCAGCAGGGAACGCTGCGGCTCGTGGGCGAAGTGGATAATCTGCGCGTGGTGCGCGAAATGACCTTCAGCGCCACCAACTACCTTATCCGCGAAAAAATCCGTGTGGTAAACCAGAGCCAGCAGGCCCGCAGCGTGCGCGTGAGCTACACTGTGGCCGCCGATGCCAGCAACGCCGCAGGCGACCGTTACGACGCCATGCGTGTGGCCTGGGACAACGACGGCAGCCTCAAGGAAGAAAGTTCGGCCAGCACTCTTGAAAGCACCGGCGTGCAGGCGGTGGGCAAGATTTACTGGGCCGGGGCCATGAGCACGTATTTTCTTTCGGCTGTGCTGCCCGGTGATGTGAATAACGTGACCGTCAAGGGCGTTATGCAGCAGAACGTGTACCGCACCGCCGTGGAAGAGCAGGAAACCCTGCTTGGCCCCGGACAGGAAAAGGAGCTTTCCGTTTCTTACTGGGTCGGTCCCAAGGTGCGCTCCGAGCTTCAGGCCGTTTCGCCCCAGCTTGCCAAAAGCGTTGATCTGGGCTTTTTCCACATCATCGCCAAGGGCCTTTTGTGGCTGCTGGAATTTTTCCACAAGTATGTGCACAACTGGGGTCTGGCGATCATTCTGCTGACTGTGCTCATCAAGGCGGCGTTCTGGCCGCTGACGGCAAAAAGTTACGCTTCCATGGAAAAGATGAAGAAGCTCCAGCCGCACATGATGGAAATTCGTGAGAAGTTCAAGGACAACAAGGAACAGATGAACAAAGAGGTCATGGCCCTCTACAAGACCTATGGCGTCAATCCCGCCAGCGGCTGTGTGCCTATCCTCATCCAGTTGCCCGTGTTCTTTGGTCTGTACCAGGCCCTGCTCACGTCCATCGAGCTGCGCCACGCGCCCTTCATCACCTATCTGCCCGGTACGGACATCCTTTGGCTGGCTGACCTGTCCACCAAGGACCCCCTGTACATTACGCCCGTGATCATGGGCCTGACCATGTTCCTGCAGCAGCGGATGAGCCCCCCGGCCACAGATCCCACGCAGCAGAAGATCATGATGTTTCTTCCCCTTATCTTTACGGCCCTTTTCCTGAACTTCCCTTCGGGGCTGGTGCTGTACTGGCTGGTCAACAACGTGCTTTCCATAGCCCAGCAGCAGATGATGATCCGGAAGTTCAAGAATCACGCCGCCGCGAAATAGCCGCAGCGACGGCCTGCGACACCTATTGGAACGAGGACGATTATGGAAGGCTTTAAGGAATTCCAGGGCAAAGACCTGGACAGCGCCATAGAGGAAGCCTGCGGCTACTTCAACACGGCGCGGGAAAAACTGGAAATCGAGATCGTGCAGGATTCCAAGTCCGGGATCTTCGGCATCGTCGGGGCGCGCAAGGCCAAGGTTCGTGCCCGCCGGGTGCAGTTGCGCGAGGCTGTTGAGAATATATTGGGACGCAAGGGGGGGGCTGCCCCCTCCGCCGATACTCCCGGCGATGCTTCCGCTGAAGCCGCAGGTGAGCCTGTGGCTGGTGCGGACGGCAAG
>NZ_JBAIYR010000454.1:0-1693 GCF_036763145.1 Desulfovibrio sp. 1188_IL3213
AGCGGCGGCACGGGCCCAGTAGCCGTTGCGGAGCATCTGCATGCGCGGGCGCGAACTGAAGTTTTTGTTTACATAGTCGCGCAGGTCTTCCACGTCATCAACGCTCAGCCCGTCGGCAACAGGGGCCGAAGGAGCCTCGGCCTCCAGGGCGTCCAGCGCCTTGACCAATGCCTCGGCTCCGGGAGCGTCCTGATGGTCGCAGTCGGCATAATAGGTGTTGGCAAGAACGCGGGCCACATCCGTTTCAGAAAGCAGGCGCAGACGGATGGGAAAGGCCGGCGAAAGCCCTTCGGGCTGGGTGGTGGTGAAGCGCGTCACCAATCCGGTGGATTCCTTGCCGCCTTCCGGATTGATTTTTTTCAAAAAATCATAGCTTTCGCCGCAAAAATCAGCAGCCAGAGCACCATCGGCATCGCTGGCAAGGGCCGAAATAAGGTACGATTTTCCGGACTGGCTCGGGCCGAACACGCCCACGCACATTTTGCGTTCGGCGGCCTGTCCGCATTTGCCGAAAAAGCGGACCGCGTGGCGCATGTCTTTGAGAAGGGCGTTTTTTTCGCCGCCCACAAGTTCGGCATTGTCCTGAAGCCAGGTTCCGGCCTGTGAGGCGGTGTCCGCCAGTTGGCGGCACTGCCGCGCCAGGTTTATATCTTGCTGCATAACCATAATTAATTGCCTCGCTTAACCGGCATCGGTCACAATGCCGGTGTCCAGCCAGTAGCCTTCATCCAGTTTCAGCGTTTGCAGGCGTATTTCAAGGTCGCGCCTGTCTACGCCGCGCCCCTGGCTGTCCACAATGGAGATAATGCTGAATTCGCCTTCACTGCGGTCTTTTTCGTCATCGGTGCGCGGGGCGTCGTCCCATACATCTTCTACGGTCAGGCGCACCTCCACCTCATAGGGCAGGCGACCGGAAGCTCTGGCTCGCGCGTCCTCATTGGCAAAGGTGAGCAGGTGGTAGCGCGTGGTGGGCCAGCGCTCCGCATCCAGTTGCCGGTAGCCGATGGAAAGCGGGCCGCTGAAGGCTACACGACGGATCTGCTCGGTGCCTTCATTGCTGCCCACGTCCACGGTAAACCAGACCTTGGGCTTTTTGAGCTGGCTGTTGATGTCCATTTCACCGATGTACCGGGCTGTGGATGTGAGCCGCAGCGCGCCGGAATCAAAAGAAAAGCCTTCAAGATGACCATCGGCCAGCGCGCACAGGATAGCCCCGACAACCACGGTGGTCTTGGGGTCTGTGATGCGGCCCTGCGCGTCCGCAAAGGGATACCAGGACCCGGCGTGATAGCTGCGCATGGGGATGATCCTGTCCGGCGGCACGGGCAGCTTGGCGAGAACCGAGGCCATTACTCCGTTCCAGGAACTGGGCTGTCCCGTGAGCAGCAGCACGTCGCAGTCATACATATGCACCACTTCGCACAGGGCGGACAGGGTCGGGCCGAGGGTGGCGCGTATGGTCACGTCCACAGCGGCGGGGCTGACCACAATGGGTATGTCCAGAATGTTGAAGTTCTGGATGAAGGGCGCTCCCCGGCGCACCATGCCCTCCACTGCCCGCAAAATGGCGGCCTGCGGGCGTGGCGCAAGGGCTGAGGGTTTGTAAGCCGCGTTTTCGCCTTCGGCCTGTGTGGCCTGATCTGTCGATGGGGCAGCATCGGGCGTGTGCAGCAGGTCTGGCTCAAAAAAGTCC
>NZ_JBAIYR010000455.1:0-1691 GCF_036763145.1 Desulfovibrio sp. 1188_IL3213
TGATGCCCTGATCGACCCACAGGCCGCCGTCGCGGATTTTGCCGCAGAGGTTGAGGCCCTTGGCGGCGTCGCCGAACTGGCGGCGGGCCTCGTCTTCCACATGGGCCAGCAGTTCGGGAGCGTGTTTTGCAACCTCGGCCACGGGGTAGGCGTTGCTGGGGTGGAAGGGCAGAGCTATCATGGGGACGATCTTGCCGAGATCAATGCGAATAAGGCCGTCATAGGCCGCCGGGCCTTCAAGGCGCAGTTCGGCGTAGTCGCCGGGGCGGCCATGCTTTTCAAGATAGCGGGCCACCTTGGCGTCTGTGGTCCAGATGGATGAAAGACAGGTGGTTTCGGTGGTCATGACGTCGATGCCGCAACGGTATTCCACCGAAAGGCCCTCCACGCCGGGACCCATAAATTCCAACACCTTGTTTTTCACAAAGCCGTTGTTGAAAACAGCGGCAATAAGGGCCAGGGCCACGTCCTGCGGGCCTACGCCGGGGCGTGGCGCGCCTTCGAGCCAGACGGCTATTTTCTGCGGGTCGGCCACGTCATAGGTCTTGCCGAGCAGTTGCTTGACCAGTTCTGGCCCGCCTTCGCCCACAGCCATGACGCCCAGCGCGCCATAGCGGGTATGGCTGTCTGAACCCAGGATCATTCCGCCGCATTTGGTCATCATTTCACGCACATACTGGTGAATAACCGCCAGATGCGGGGGCACGAAGATCCCGCCGTACTTCTGGGCGGCCGCAAGGCCGAAAAGATGATCGTCCTCGTTGATGGTTCCACCCACGGCGCAAAGGCTGTTGTGACAGTTGGTCAGGGCGTAGGGTACGGGAAATTCCGTAAGCCCGCTGGCCCGCGCCGTCTGGACAATGCCCACATAGGTGATGTCGTGCGACGCCATGGCGTCAAAGCGGATGCGCAGCACATTTTCCCCTTCCGGGGCTGTGTTGTGCGCGGCAAGAATGCGCGCGGCGAGGCTGTTTTTGCGCGCGGCCTCAACATCCACGCCCTTGGCGCGGGCCTCTTCGGCACTGCGTATGGTGTTTCCATCAATGACAACGGCATTGCTTATGAGTTCAATCATGGTGGCAGACCTTTTTGCTGAGTTTGAAGGTCGCTGGCGCGACGCTGGTTAGCGGGACTGCGCTGCGGCCAGTTTGAGACCGAAGGCTATGAAGATGAAACCTGTGAAGCGTTGCAGCCAGAGCTGAAAACGGCTGCTTTCAAAAACATGACGTACGCGCCCGAGCATGTAGGCCAGAGGCACGTACCAAAGCAGGCACAGGGCCGACAGTATGCCGCCCAGCTCAAGAAACTGCGGCGCAAGCGGCGCGTGCGGGTTCATGAATTGCGGCAGAAACGTCAGAAAAATGATAACGGCCTTGGGGTTCAGGGCATTGGTCAGAAAGCCCTGCCGGAAAAATGAAAACCACTGGCGGCCCGTAAGGCGCGGCGCTGATGCGGCTTTTTGCTTGCCGCCCTGTTCCGGGCCGGTTTTCTGCATGGTGTCTGTGGTCGGAGCGACCTTTACCACAGCCGCGCCGGTCTGGCGGCCGTGGCGCAGTGCCTGGATGCCGAGCCAGATAAGGTAGGCCGCGCCCGCGTATTTCAGAATGCTGAACCACAGCACGGACTGCGCGATAATGGCCGAGATTCCCAGCATGGCGGCCGTGGTGTGCACGCTGATGCCCAAGGCCACG
>NZ_JBAIYR010000456.1:0-1689 GCF_036763145.1 Desulfovibrio sp. 1188_IL3213
CTCTGGCGGCTGCGTGAGCAGACGTTCGCTACGGAGGCGTAAGCGCAGTTTATCTGCGCGGTTAAACGCCGAAGTGAGCGTGCCTTAAACTTTGAGAATGTATATTCTCAAAGTTAATCTGCTCTAGGGAAACGCTGATTTATTCCGTTTGGCGGCGTTGCTCCGCTTTTTTTGAAACAGTCGAGGACTGTAACACGGCCCTTACGGCCGCGCCCTGGAGAGTAATGATGTACCCGCGTTTTGTTTTTTGCCTGCTGGCTTTGTGCCTGACCGTTTTTGCAGCCCCTGCTGCCGCGAAAACCTATGATCTGGCCTTCATAAGCGCCGACATTCCCGATGCCTGCCATTTTATGACGCGCGATGGGGCGGTTTTTGTGCTGGACGATGAAGACCACTTTTTTACCCTCAACATTGTCGAGCGTGATAAAAGCGTAAGTCTTGAGGAATACGCGCAAAAGCTCTCCCGCTCCATCAACGGTGGGCCTGTGAGCAAGGCGGGAGAAGACGCCTGGACCTTTCTGGTCAAGGTGGCTGTGGTTCCCTTCAACGTTCTTGTCATGGGAAATGACGAGCACGTGGCAGAGCTTTTTACCGACCAGAACCGGGCGGAATGGCCCAAGGACATAAAGAGCGCCCTTGATTCCATCAAGGGGAAAACACCGGCGCTGGACAGCCTGCTGCAAAAGCTTCTTGCGCCGCGCCAGCCGTAAAAATTCTCTGGCCGGAGCACTACTTTTTTATGGACAAACAGACAGGCCCGTGAGAATTTTTCACGCACCGAGGATCATACACAGGAGATCACCATGTTGAACAGATTTTTCCTGCTTCCCCTCTTCTGCCTGTCGCTTCTGGCCTTGTCATGCCCTGCTCTGGCCAAGGAGATGAAGTTTGGCCATTTCAGCATGGACGTGCCTGCCGCATGTACCGTGCAGGAGCGTGAAGGCAAGGTCACGGTCAGGGCCACGCCGGAAACTTTCTTTACCATCGCCGTCTTCACCAGAGGCGAGGCCGGAAACCTTCCCGACAAGGACTTTGCCGCCAAGCTCGCGCAACAGCTCAAAGGCTCTGCCCCCATAGCCACCGAAGACGGCGGCTGGAGCTTCACCACCAGGGCCGGAACCGTCGCGGCCAATGTGGATGTGGTCGGTGATGCCGATTACGTCATGATGTTCATGAGCGATGCCGGCGACAAGGAGTGGCCCGAAGCGCTTCAGGCGGCCTACGATTCCATCAAGGGCAATAACGCCAAGGTTGACGACTTCTTGCAAAAAACCCTGTTTGCCGAATAAAACCAGGGCATGCTCGTCTGTCGTCATACAAAGCGGCGGCACAAAAGCGGATACTTTGCCCGGCCTGAAAAGGCCGGGCATATTTTTTAGAGCAATTTCACTTTGAACTTGCTCTGGCGGCTGCGGGAGCAGTCGCCCGCCGCAAAGGGACAAGCGTAATTTTCGTGCGTATTAAGCACCGAGGCGGTGCACGCCGTAAACTTTGGAATGTACGTTCTCAAAGTTGATCTGCTTCAGGTTCGCCTTTCGCAAGGCTCTGCCGAGGATCTTTGCCAAAGCGTCTTTTCTTGCCGGAATCCGGCCAGACAGTAGCGCGGCATGCGGCACGTCAACGGCCGCCAGATCCGGCATTTCCGGCAATGACCGGGCTGCGCCGCGCCACCCACACCCGGTTACGCCC
>NZ_JBAIYR010000457.1:0-1689 GCF_036763145.1 Desulfovibrio sp. 1188_IL3213
AGCTTTCCCGTGGTCAGCACCGAAAAACTGCTGAATCAGGAAACCAGCGCCGGGGCATCCGGCAAGTCGTCGGGCAAGGCTGCGGCCGAGCCTGTGCATGCCACGCCTGAGGACAAACCGCAGGGCGGGGTGAGCCTGTAGGCCGCCTGGCAGAATGCAAATCTGAGCTGTAAGCCCCCTGGCAGACCATTGGCCGAGGGGGCTTATTTTTTTAATCTTTTTTCGCGGGAAATATGTGCACGTCATGCGCTGCATTTTGGGCTGCACCCGTCATAGTTTTATGGTCAGCTTTACAAGTTTTGGGGACTATCGTAAGAGCAGATATGGTCAAGCTGGCAACCACCCTCATTTTTCTCTGCTGCGTCTTGTTGGCCGCCCCGCTGGCGGCTCCTCGGGCTGCTGCCGTTTCCGAACCGGGGGCAAAATCTCAGGTGGCCGACAAGGCGAAAAAAGGCGTCCCTTGTGCGGACAAGGCAAAAACGCGCGCTGATCAGAACCGCACCGTCACCGTGAAAAAGCGGGACGATGCCGTTCATGCCAGAGCCTGGACTTTTCGCGAGGGCAGCAGCCTTGATGCCTGGCAAAGTCAGGGGACGCCCACAGACAATCTGCACAGTCGAGCGGTAAACGCTCCTGCCGCCGGCAAGTCCGTGGACACGGCCAAGGGCATCGACAGTGCGCTGAACGCGGCGTCAGGACACCAGAAAAATAAGTCCGCACTGGCCTTGAGCGTGGATGACGAAAGCTCCTCCTGGCGAGAACCGGGGCCGGGCTGCCTCAATCCGGACGAAAATCTGAGCATGGAAAGCAGGCACGTTGTGCGCGCCTATGCCGATACCGTTGTGGGTGACGACTTGAGCATCGGCCTCGGGCCGGAGCTTATCCTCAGGAATGAACAGCGCGAGCGGCCGTCCAGCAGCAAGCAGCCAGACTCGGCTCTGGGGCTGGGCATGCAGTTCAAGCTCGATTTCTAAACAGTGTCGTCACGAGCGCCTTTCCCGGTATCTCTGCGTCGGACTTCGCCTTTTATTCCGGTCGAGTACCATAAGAGTACACTCCCTGCGTAAAAGGCTCGTTCTCCTTGATATACCAAGGAAATTTATCTCGTGACGACACTGTCTAGAGCATTTAACACTTGAAATGCTCGCTTACGGTAGGCAAAAGCCTGCCTTCTCGCATTTCGTGGCAAGGATTTTCAAGAAAATCCTTGCAGAGCAGTTAACTCATTTCATTCGTTAACTGCTCTAGAGCAATTTCAAAATGAAAATGCTCTAATCTCCTTCTTCTCCTCCTTTCCTCACTTCTGTTTTATGCCCGCTGTATGCATGCAGGTTGGCGAGCGGCGCGTGTTTGCTTGCCATTTTGCGCAGACAGCGCCTGACCCTTGCCGCATGTAAGGGGACACTTTCCTGCACCGGCCCCCGCGCGGCGTGTCGGCATTCTGGCGGCATGCCTGTCGTGCTGACGGTTGTTGGCCGCAGGTTTTGCACCGCTGCATATTCAACTCGCTGCAATGCCTTGCCTTTGGCATCTTGGCACTGTACTTGCTGTCTCTTCGGTGCGGCATCAGATCAGCCGCTCAGGAGGAACACATGGCGCTTTCCAACTTTCTTATTCGTCCACCCGCCGAGGCTCAGCAGAGTCAGGCCGCCAGCCAGCGTCGCGCCGCGCCGACTGCCGGAGGCGCAA
>NZ_JBAIYR010000458.1:0-1687 GCF_036763145.1 Desulfovibrio sp. 1188_IL3213
CTGCGCGTCAGGCTGCGGCTGCTGTGGGGCAGGGACAGCTCATGCAGGCATGGGACAAGGTTTTTCTGGCCCACGGCATGTCCACGGCCCAGGTGCTGCTGACCCGTGACGACCTTCGCGCGCGCCAGCGCTTTCTTAATGCCCGCAACACCTTTGCCGAGCTGCTGCATTGGGATGTGCTGCCCATCGTTAATGAAAACGACACGGTATCCATCAGCGAACTGAAGTTTGGCGACAATGACTGCCTGGCGAGCCTGCTTATCAATCTGGCGGAAGCCGATCTTTTCATCAACCTGACGTCTTCGTCGGGCGTGCTGGCGGCTGATCCGCAAAAATATCCCGACGCGCCCGTTATGGACCATATTGATGATGTGGCAACGCTGGATCTGGGGCGGCTTTGCGGGGGCAAAACGCTGGTGGGTACAGGCGGCATGTATTCCAAGCTGCTGGCGGCGCGTCGTGCCGCACAACTGGGCGTACCCACGCTGATTTTGCCCGGCCGTGAGCCCTGGGTTATCAGCCGGGCTTTTGCCGCTGCCGGGGTATGCCCCGCGCCTGAGGGGCATGAGCCGTTTACGCGTGGAACCTGGGTGAGATCCGGCCGGCAAGCCATTACGCGGCGCAAATTCTGGCTGGCCTATCAGTCTGATCCTGCGGGCAGCGTGCATGTGGACGACGGCGCTGCCAAAGCCTTGCTGCACAAGGGCAGCAGTCTGCTGCCCGGCGGCGTGTGCGCGGTGGAAGGAATTTTTCAACGCGGGGGCCTTGTGCGCGTACTGCACAAGGGAAAAAGCCTCGGCGTGGGACTTTCCAACTACAGCGCGCCGGAACTCAAGAAAATTATGGGGCTGAAGCGCCACGAGGTGGCGGCCATTCTTGGCGATGCCCATTACCCGGAAGTCATACACAGGGATAACCTGCTGCTGGATGCGGCCGTCTGATGCCCTGTCGGCGCGGGCCGGGTTCGCGCTGTGGCCTGAGTGACAAGGAACTGGCTTGTGCGCCGGAAGGCCGCAGACAGTGGCACAGTGTGCCGCGGTGCCGCAGATCACGCATATGCGGGCAAGGACAGTGTGGGACCGGGGCCGTGCGAGACCGGGACTGGAGGTTCCACAAGGGCTGTGGAAAGGTTCTGCTTCTTGAAAATGCTTGTCCGCCGGGCAACAGCGACATTTTACTATGTATAAAGGCCCCGCAAGGGGCCTTTTTATGGCGTGTAGTCAGTTGCGCTGCGGAGCGGGACGCAGGGGAATGAGCGGGCCGAGATCTATGCCCGTTATATCCACAAGGGCGCGGTACGGATAAATTTCTACGCCGCACGACAGCGCGTCATAGAAAAGTCGTGCGTATTCAGGGTCGATAAAGTCTGCCGGGGCAAAACAGCGGCCGTCCGGGCGCTGCACAAGGTAAAGCATGGCGGCGCGCTCGCCTTGAGCCACAATATCCATAAGCTCGCGCAGATGTTTTTGCCCGCGTTCGCTGGCCGCATCGGGAAAACAGGCGGCGTCGTCTTCCATCATGGTGACGTTTTTGCACTCTACCCACAGGGGCGGCTGGCCTGGTCCCGTGAGCAGGCCGTCCAGGCGGCTCTGACCGCGTTTGGCCTCGCGGACAAGGCTGGTGTAGCCCTGGGCAAAGTTGAGGCGTCCGGCGTGAAAGGCGGCCTCAAGCATGCGGTTGGGTATAA
>NZ_JBAIYR010000459.1:0-1684 GCF_036763145.1 Desulfovibrio sp. 1188_IL3213
ACGGCGCTGCGGGCCGGGGCAACCACGGCCGCGCTGCGCCCGGTCAGACGCGCTACAAGCGGATGTCTATCACGGCCTTGCTGCGCAACTGACCAGTATAGTCGTCAAAACGTTCCAGAGCCTTGGGCTGCCGCAAAATGGCGTCAATCTGCGGCTTGGCCTCTTCAAGGCTGAGCATTTTCATGCCTCCCCCGCCGGGACGGAAAAGGTGCACCTGGGCCTTATGCCCCTGCAGATCAAAAAGCTCCGTCACATCGCCCGGCTTCATCTTGGTGAGGCGCCCTTCCCATTCGGGATTCAGGCGGTCCCATTCCACCGGTCCCATATCACCGCCCTTTTCCTTGTTGGGCGCGATGGAATACTTGCGCGCGGCTTCTTCAAAAGTCAGCGAGCCGGAGCGGATCTGGGCGGCAATGGAAGCGGCGTTCACCTTGGGCGAGTAGACCATAACCCCCATGTGCAGACCGGTGCGGTCATACATGGTGTCTTTATGGGCCTCGTAATAGGCGCGGATTTCCTCGGGGGTGACCACAACCTTGCGGCCGACCTCCATGCTCATGATCTTTTGCCTCAACAGGCTTTTTTCAATATTTCCACGAAGTTCAGCAACACTGCTTTTCTGTTTGGCAAGCTGTTCCTCAAACTGCTGTTTGGTCATGTTGCGACCCTGCATGAGTTTGGCAATCTCGTTGTCAATATCTGTGGGTGATACGCTGACCTTCAGCCTTCTGGCTTCCTGGGCAATGAGGATATCCATGATCATCATGTCCAGAACCTTGCGGAAAACAGCGTCCACCTGCTTGGCGTCAGCGGGATTATCCGGGTTGAGTCTGGCGCGCGCCAGATCGGGCAAGGCGTTTTTTTGCAAATCAAACATGGTAATGACCTGCCCATTGACCACGGCGGCCACTTTATTGAGCTGGGCGGCCTGTACGCCGCATGCGGCCAAAAGCATGACCGCCAGCAGCAAAACAAGTGTCTTCCTCACAGGTTTCTCCCTCATGTAAGACGCAGTGCGCCTGTTTATCCTTAGATTTTTAGCTCAAAACAGCGCGACATGCAATGTCTGCCCGGCAGGCACGAGGCCAGGCCCGCGCCGCAAGGCAGCCTCACTGCAAACTGCTCTGACGGCCACACAAGCAGCCGTCCGCCACAAAGGTGCAGACCCGGCTTCGCTCATTGCCGAAGGGCTTAGAGCATTTCCACTTTGAAATTGCTCTGGCGGCTGCCGGAGCAGACGCCCGCAGCGAAGGCGTAAGCGCAGCTTCATCCGTTACGACAAAGGAAGTTACGGATGAAGACAGCAGAGCATTTGTTTGCGCTGTTAAACGCCGTAGTGAGCGCCTTAACGTATGGAAAACATACTACATCACAATAAAAGCACCGTGTACGGGCAGCAGTGCTGAAACGCCCGGGCGCGGTTCACCCGCCGTTGGCCGGGTACAGGCTCTGCCTCGCTTACATTCCCTGACCGGGGTTTTCCGTAGTGGGACGGCCCTGGCCTTCTGGTTCTTCCGGTTCTTCCGGCCCGGCCTGATTTTCACTCTCGCCCTCTTCGGCAGGCACAGCTTTGCCGCCAGATCCATTGTCGTCGGAAGAACCGCTGGAAGCGCCTTCACGCGCGGGGGTTCGAGCCGAGGGCGGGGTGAGCAGGTCAGCGGCAAGGTCTGGGTTCACGCGCACC
>NZ_JBAIYR010000460.1:0-1682 GCF_036763145.1 Desulfovibrio sp. 1188_IL3213
CGTGGCGCTGGGCGTATCCTGCCGCATGGCAGGCTTTTGCGCGGGCGTACTCATAAAGGGTTTGCTGCCGAACGAGCGTCCGCCACCCATGCGGGCGGCTTCGGCGCAGTCGGGCATGGCAAGCATGATGGAACAGCAGAGAAAAAACGCAGCGGTCAGAAAGGCACTCAATTTCATGAACAGCTCCCGGGAGGGGGTTGTTGGTTGCAGGGTGCGCTGGTCGCACGGTCTGATCAGCCTTTCTGACTATAAACATTGTGACAAAAAAGGCAAGAGCATGAAATCCACTTTGCATAAAATAAGAAGTGTAGAAAAGATATGCGTGTATTGCGGTGGTGCAATGTGTTAAAATGATAATATTTATTAACGTAATATCGTTGTTGTTTTTGGTAAAAAAAGTAAAAATAATTATGATTGAAATGTATAGTATATTTGAAAAGAGTCTTAATTTGTTTAGATGCTGGAAGTGTGAAGATAAAAATGGTTTCTGATGGTTTTAAGTTGATGTTGTACATTTGTTTTTGTGCATATTCATTTTTCAAATGGTACACTGTTTATAGTGAGATGCGTTGTTATCCACTGTCTTTTTTATCCGCCATAACTGCTGTGATCCGCTTGATGTCTGTGTTTTTCATGCCGTTGGCATACAGCATGTTTGTTCTGTGCAGCAGATTTGTAGGAAATATTGCCGGTCACAAGCGCAAGTCTTGCGCAGGAATCTGCGGCAGCGTTGGGGAGACGCATCGGTTGGCCGGTTTGCGTTCAAGATGCGCTTTGCGCCTGGCAAAAAAGTCGGCAGGCCGCGTAAGCGGCCTGCATCAAAAGTCTCTTGGGCAGGTCCTCAGGCAAGCCTGAGCGGCAGCGGCAAGAGAGACCGACGTTGTGCCGGATCAGCGCTTGCGCGCGTCGGCAGCACCGTCCACATAAAGCCAGAACACCGCCCCAAGGTTGAGGGGTTTGGGTTGGCCGTCAGGGCCTTTGAGAGGGTCACCGGGGGTGGTGGCCATGCAGTACCACCAGCCGGGCTGGTTGAGCACAAAGGAGAACTGGCCCGCCTTGTCGGTGCGCGCCGCCATTTCTTCATGCCACGGTGTGGGAACGGTGCGCTTTTCCGTGTTGATTCTGGACATGCGCACGGGGGCGTTTGCCAAAGGTTTGCCGTGCAGCAGAACCACGCCGGAAAAAAGGGCAGGGGCGGTGAGGCCAAAAGGACGGACAAGGGGCTGGATTTCAAAGGTCTGGCCCACGGGCTGGTCCCATCCCCGCTCCACGCCATAGACGGGCAAAACGGCTTTGACGTAATGCTGCAAAAACTGCCCGTGCGCCGCATCCCACCAGGGGCGGCCTTCAATAATGAACTGATACAGGCCAGGGTGTGCAAGGGCCACGTTGGCCCCCCACGCCTTCTGGTCCAGATAGCCTATTTCTTCCACATCACCGAGAAGGTCGCGCCGTTCGGGCTGGATAAGGCCATCCTTGACGGGGCTGGCATTGTCGTAACGCAATACGGCGAAAAGTTGGGGCATATCCATGACAAGACCCTGATTCTGAAAGGGGCGCATCATGGTGATAAGCACGTCCACCTGTTCATTGATGGAGGGAAGCTCGGGAGCAGGGGGCGGCGCGGGCGCTTCTTCCACAGGCTGCGCAGCGGTTTGCCCGGCGTTTGCCGCCGTGGTCTG
>NZ_JBAIYR010000461.1:0-1680 GCF_036763145.1 Desulfovibrio sp. 1188_IL3213
TTGCTGACGGCGCGGGTTCCGAAGACCATGCGGCTGCGGGCGATCCGCAAGATGCGCCTTTTTCTGCGGCTTCGACCTCTTGCCCGCATGACGGCGACGCCCTGCCCGAAGCGCCGGGCATGAACGAGGAAGCGCCCTCCGGTGATGAAGAATACGGGTCGGAATTTCCGGACCAGGAGTTCATCCACCCGGCCGACATGGCCGACCATCTGGAAAATCTCAGTCTTGAAAAGCAGGTCAGCACGCTTGCCCGCATGTCCAAAGAGGACGCGGCCGAAGCGCTGGCGGAACTGGACGGCAACGTGGCCGTGGACGTGCTGGAAAATCTGGATACGGACGTGGCCGCCCAGATTATTGCCGAAATGTCCCCGGACGACGCCGCCGACGTGCTGGACGAACTGGACGAGGACCATCGCGACGCCCTGCTGGAAAAACTGACCCGCGAAGATTCCGAAGAATTGCGCAACCTGCTCAATTTTGACCCGGACTCCGCGGGCGGGGCCATGAACACCGAGCTCATCCTGCTGGAGTGCACCCAGACCGTGGATGAGGCCATCGCCCATATCCGTTCTGAAATGGCCGAAAAGGAAAGTCCCTATTACGGCTATGTGGTAGACCCGCACGACGTGCTTGTGGGCGTGCTTTCCCTGCGCGACCTCATGCTGGCCCGCCCCGGAACCATTGTGGGCGACGCCGTGGCCGGGCAGAGCGTCATCAGCGTCACCTATGATACGGACAGACGCGAGGTTGCAAGCCTGCTTTCGCACTACAATTTCATGGCCATGCCTGTTGTGGACAACGAAGGCCACATCATGGGCGTCATTACCTATGACGATATCATGGATATCATGCACGAAGAGGCCAGCGCCGACATGCTGGGCATGGTGGGCGCTGACCCGGAAGAAAGCGTGGACACGCCCTGGCGAGAGAGCGTGCGCAAACGCCTGCCCTGGCTTTTTGTAAACATGTTCAACTCGGCGCTTTCGGCTTCTGTGGTCTACATGTTTGAGGGCAGCATTGCCGAGATGGCCGTGCTTGCCGTGCTTATGCCTATGGTTGCCAACCAGGCGGGCAATACGGGCCAGCAGGCTCTTGCCGTTATGATCCGGCAGTTGGCTACAGACCGCTTTGACCAGAAAAAAGCCTGGATGGCCGTGGTGCGCGAAGGCAAGATAGGTCTTGTGACCGGCATCGTCATGGCTGTCACGGCCTTTTTCGGCGTGTGGTGGTTTACGGGGGTTGCGGCCATCGGGGCGGTCATGGGCGGGGCGCTCATGTGCGACATGCTGCTCGGGGCCATTTCCGGCGGCTCCATACCGCTTATTTTCCGTGCGTTGGGGCGTGACCCCGCGCACGCTTCCAGCATATTTCTTACCACCATTACGGATGGCGCGGGCTTTTTCATTTTTCTCGGGCTGGCTTCGCTCTTTCTGCTGTAGCCGCGCAGCCTGTCCGCCCGTCGGGGAATGGCCGCCCGCACGGCCGCCCGGTCACCGTTCTGAACAAAGGATGATTGGACAGGCGTATGGAAATCTGCCGCATCCTGCTGGTTGACGACCACAAGCTGCTTATGGAAGGCGTGCGCAGCCTGTTGGCGCCCTATGCCCATCTGCGGGTAGTGGGCATGGCCCTTGGCGGTGGCGAGGCTGTGGCTTTGGCCGCCTCGCTGACGCCGCACCT
>NZ_JBAIYR010000462.1:0-1677 GCF_036763145.1 Desulfovibrio sp. 1188_IL3213
TCGGCCTGTTTTAAAATCGCCAAGATTTGACTGTCCGTGAAGCGTGACTTTTTCATTGTAAAATCTCCAGATTGCTTATTCTCGGAAATTCTACTTTGAAATGCTACTTTTTTCTGGGGGGATTACCACGGCAGACGCGCGGAAATAACCGGCGGGAGTAGGTGAGCACCGTCAGGAGATGACCGGAGCCCGGAAGAATCCTGAAATGACAAGAGCCGGAAAATCGCTGTTTTCAGCGCTTTCCGGCCTTTGCGAAATTTTGATGGGAAAAATGGCGGAGAGGGTGGGATTCGAACCCACGTGCCCCGGTTAAGGGACAACTCGATTTCGAGTCGAGCGCGTTACGGCCAGCTTCGCTACCTCTCCGCAGGTCTGGGACACAGGGTCCGCGACCGAAGGCAGTGTATAGCGCATCTTGCCCTGAATGGCAATGGGCGCTGTTGGTTGCAAGGCAGTTTTTCAGGCTTTTGGGCTGTGCCGGATGAGGATAGCCAGGGCATTTTCATTTTGAAATTGCTCTGGCGACTGCGGGAGAAGGCGTAAGCGCAATTTATTTGCGCTGTTAAGCGCCGAAGTAAACTTTGAGAGTGGACATTCTCAAAGTTAATCTGCTCTGAAAAGGCGCGGTCAACTGGTTGACGACTGATGGCCAGGCCGCCGACGGACGAGGCGCTCGCCGCGCGGCGCTTACCGGCGTTCCAGTGCTGCAATGACCTCCAGGGCGTCTGGTTGGCCCGGGTCTTCCTGAAGGGCGCGAAAGGCCATGTCTTCTGCGACTTGCCGCTTGCGCCATACCAGGTACAGCTTTGCCATCTTGCCGAATGTGGAAGCGTGGCCGCCAAAAGTGCGCAGCACTGCTTTATAGATATTTTCGGCTTTTTCGTATTCGTGCAATTCCATCCATGCAGCCACCGCCCCTGTATAAGCGGCAGGTTCTCGTGGCTGGATGGAGATGGCTTCTTCATACATTTCCGCGGCTTCCTGATACAGGCCAGCAGCGGCGAAAATCTGGCCTACCTGGATGCGTATGCCATCTTCCTGACTGAATTCCTCAACCACCCGCTTTAGAAATGCCCGTCCTTTGGCAAGCTGCCCTTCGCGTACAAATTGCAAGCCAGTCTCGATCAGGTGCTTTTTCCGCTCCATTCGCGCTGCAAACTCCGCCTGCACGCAATTTTCCGCCTCTTTTTGCAAAATTCGGCCCAGGCCGTCCAGCACGGTCGCCAGGGCGGCTTCTTTGCCCTGTTGAAAAGGGATGCCCCTGGGCTTGCCCGTGCGCGCCGGGTCCAGCAGGGGTTGCATGGTCTGGTGCTGGATAAGGGAAGACAGAAATTCGCTGATCTGGATGTCCAGTTCGGCTCTGGCGGCGCGCAGCATCCTGGTTTCGCCCATACGCCGCAGGGCTTCGCTCATGGCAGCCAGGGAGCGCTCCACTTCGTCCCGCCGTAAATAACCTACAGCGCGGGCGATATTTTCACGTATGTCCTTGGGGGCAGTTGTCAGCATGGGCTTCCCGCCTGTTGCCAGTGGGTTCGTACGGATTCTTCGCTTTCACGCAGGATTTCAAACGCCGCCCGCGGCAGCAGAAAATCCACGCGCCGGTTTGCCAGCCACAAGGCACGCAGGCGCGACGCGCTCACATCCAGCCAGGGCAAGGGCAGAAAATGCGCCATGCCC
>NZ_JBAIYR010000463.1:0-1673 GCF_036763145.1 Desulfovibrio sp. 1188_IL3213
TGCTCTTCGGGCGTAAAAACACGCACCACACCGTACTCGCCGTCGTAGCCGCCCTGGCGGAAGACCTGTCCCCGGCGCATGCGGGCCACGGCTTCGCCCAGCGGCTCCCAGTGAGCGCGTATTTCCTGCTCGGGCATACGGCAAAGAATATCCAGCTCTGGCCCAAGCTCGCGCAACAGGCTGCCGTAGCGTTCCCGCACCCTGCGCGAGGTGACGCCCACGCCCAGAATTTCCCCCACCACTTCTGCCAGAGGAATAAGGGGGCGGGCTTCAGGCTCATGCTCAAGCAGGGGCGGTTCTTCCCTGTCGGCCAGTTCCCACACGCGGTGCAGCACACCCACCGTAAGCGGCTTGCCGCATTCGGGGCAGATATTGCCGAGCTTGCGCGACTCTCTGGGTTCCAGAACCACGTTGCAGGCGCGGTGGCCGTCCAGATGGTATTTGCCTTCGTCCGGGTAGAATTCCATTGTGCCGAGAAAGCGGCAGTCCAGGGCATCCTGCGGCTGGCGGCGCGCTGTGGCGCGCAATGCTTCAAAGATGCCGGCGTATGAGGGTTGCCCTGCAAAAAGATTGGCCTCACGCCCCAGGTTTGCCCCGGAATGGGCGTCTGAGTTGGACACAAGGGCATAACCGTCCAGCTGGCTCACCAGCCGGTTCATTTCCGGGTCGGAAGAAAGACCGGTTTCAAGGGCGAAAATATGTTCGGAAAGATCGCCGTAACAGTCCGTCAGGCGGTCAAAGCCCGACTTGGAGCCGAAAAGCGCGAACCAGGGGGTCCACACGTGGGCGGGAATCATTACGGCATCCTCGGCGCATTCCAGCATGATTTCCAGCAGATCGCGCGAATCAAGGCCGAGAATGGGCCTGCCGTCCGAGTGCAGGTTGCCGATCTGCTCAAGGCGCAGCGAAAGTTTTTCGGCATCTTCAAGCGTGCGCACATAGATAAGGTTATGCACCTTGCGCACCTTGCCGTGGCGCTTGTAGATGGAGCTGATCTCGGCCTGGAGCATGAAAAGCGGCTTTTCGGCGTTGACGTTCGTTACCGGGCCGCCGGCCAAGACATCAAGCTGCTCCGGCTCGCCCCTGAGGCGATACAGGCCGCTGGCTTCATCCCGTTCAAGCTGTTCTGCCAGTTCCGCCCGCCATTGCGGATGGGTGAAGTCGCCCGTGCCGAGAACGCTGATGCCCTTGCAGCGGGCCCAGGCGGCCAGATGGCGGGCGTTAAGGGCCTTGCTGGTGGCCCGGGAAAAACGGGAGTGAATGTGCAGGTCGGCTATGAAGTTCATATGCGATTCTCTGTCATGATGCGGTGAAAGTGGAGCCGTTGACAAATTTGCTCCTGCCACGCGCGACGCTGGAGCGTGCAACACCTGCAATGCTCGGTTACGGCAGGCAAAAGCCTGTCTGCGCGCATTTCGGGCAAGGATTTTTCTGAAAATCCCTGCAGAGCAGTGAGAGCAATTTCTCTATGAAATTGCTCCAGTTTATTTCATTCGTAAACTGCTCAAGCAGGTTCGCCGGAACTGCCCCGGCGCAGCCAGGGGCAAAAAAGCAAAGCCTCGTCCGTCCAGTGCGGCGTGCCGTCAGAAGAATCGCCGTGCAGATACAGCGGCGCTTCAAGCACCGTATCGTGCGCCGCGCCTTTGCGCGACTCCACCAGCACGCGCAGGGCA
>NZ_JBAIYR010000464.1:0-1672 GCF_036763145.1 Desulfovibrio sp. 1188_IL3213
CTTGCGGGCCACCTGCGGGCTCACGGCCCCATAACGGGCGAGCATACCCTGCGGCACGCCCAGAAGGCGCGTCTTTGCTTCATTGGCGTAGGTAATCAGGCCATAGCCAAATACTTCCGAAGCGCCCGGCTGGTCCGTTATGCGCTTTGCCAGCAGCCCGCCCGTGCAGGATTCGGCCGTGGCGAGGCTTTGCCCGCGCTTGCGCAGTTCCTCAACCACGACTGATTCAAGACCGGACACATTCACGCCGTACACCACGTCGCCCAGACGTTCGCGCACGGCCTCCACAACCGGCGTTGCCAGTTCCTTGGCGGCAGCGGCATTTTCAGCCTTTGCCGTTACGCGCACAAACATTTCCGCATCGCCGGCATACGGGGCCACCGTAGGATTGGCCCCTTCCGTCAGGTCGCCTATGCGCAAGGCCGCAGTGCCTTCACCGATGCCGAACGTGCGCACCATGAAGGAGGCAATGACCGATCCCCCCATGTGCTGCAAAAATGGCATGACACTGTCTTCAAGCATGGGCAAAAGTTCTGAAGGCGGCCCCGGCAGCAAAATCACCCATTGGCCCGGCTTTGCCGGCACAGCGCAGCCGGGGGCGGTTCCGGCATTGTTGGGAAAAGCCGTGGAGCCGCGCGGCAGCCACGCCTGCTTGAGTTGATTGGCCCCAATGGGACGTGAACCGAAATATTCACGCAAACGCCGCAGGCTGTCCTCATGCTCCTCCAGGGGCGCATCAAGAACCCTGGCTACGGTTTCCTTGGTCATATCGTCATCAGTGGGGCCAAGCCCGCCTGTGGTGATCACCACATCCGCGCAGTTCAATGCCTCGCGCAGTGCCGCCTCAAGCCGCCCCGCGTTGTCCCCCACAGTGTGAACCTGCAAAAGATCCACCCCCAGGGCCGAAAGCGCCCTGCCCACATGGGCCGCGTCCGTATTGACGGTGTGACCCAGTAAAAGTTCCGTGCCTACTGAAATAATTTCCGCCCTCATGAGGCCTCCTTGTCAACTCACGGCGTATCCGTCCCCGGCGGGGACAGGCAAAGATGGTAGCCCTTGCATGCCCGCCCTGCAAGACCGCGCGCAGCTGTGGGTTTCCCCGGCCACGGCACGCAGCGTCCGCCATATGCTTTCCACTTTTTTCAGGACTCCGGAACGTGGTATTTGCCGTTCGCGAGAGCGCAGCCGCGCCACGGCCGGCAGGCACGGCGGACAGCCCCGGATGGAATTTCAGATGGCTGCCCTGATGGCTGGCAGTTCGCTGACGGGATGACAAGCCCGCAGCCGTGGATGCCACGGTGTTGACAAAGCCCGCCATTTCCGCCACGGTATTACATAGCACATTGCTAAGTAATAGTCGGCCGCCTGTTGAAAAAGCTGAAAACGCAAGGTCTGCCGCCAAGGGGATGGATCATGACTGACAATAAAAAAAGCCTGCGCTTTGAAACCCTGCAGGTACACGCGGGCCAGGAAAAGCCGGATTCGGCCAGCGGCGCAAGGGCGGTTCCCATTTACCAGACCACGTCTTACGTGTTCAATGACTGTGCGCATGCCGAGGCGCGCTTCAACCTCACCGACCCCGGCAATATCTACAGCCGCCTGACCAATCCCACACAGGACGCCCTGGAGCAGCGCGTGGCGGCCCTTGAAGGCGGCGTGGCCGCTCTGGCAA